>NZ_JBHWGD010000007.1:68398-138043 GCF_042733235.1 Kitasatospora sp. NPDC059722 | reverse complement strand
CCACCCCGCCCCCCCTGCACGCACTTCCCGCTGGCCACTGGTTCGGCCTGCGCTTGGTGTTTGGGGGCCGGTCCCTCCTCCCAAATCCTCACGGCTTCACGGCGCGTAGTCGTACCCGATGGTGAAGCGGGTCGGCAGGCAGCACTCGGTGTACTCGATGATCCCCTGCTCGTCCGACCACCGGTGCACGAGCGCCAGGATCGCACTCCCGGGCGAGAGCGCGAGGGCGGACGCCTCGCGCGGGCTGGCCTCGCGGGCGTGCATGTCGTCCCGCCCGACGGTGATCGTGCGCCCCGTCGCTTCGAGGACGCGAGCGGTCATCCCGTCGTTGCGAGCGGGATTGGTGCTGAGGAGGTCCGGGCAGAGCGCCGCGAAGTGCGCGGGGTACCAGCTCACCGCGAACATCGTCCGGGCCCTGCCCCGGCCGACGACGTACTCGCGCCGGATGATCTGGTCGCCGGTGTCGAGGTCGAAGAGGTCGGCGATGTACAGCGGCGGGACGACCAGTTCGGCGGCCGTGACCCGGCTGGTCTCCCCGTCCATGAGCGAGGACTTCCGGCGGCTGACCCGGGCCAGGCGCTCCTGGCTGCTGGCCGTGACGCGCGGATCGTCCGCCACGAAGGTGCCGCGCGGGCTGGTGCGCACGTACCCCTCCACCTGGAGGTGCTGGAGCGCGCGCGAGACGGTGGCGACCGCCACGCCCCACCGCCCGCAGATCTCCTTGTTGCTGGGCAACTTCGTGCCGGGCTCCAGCTCGCCGGACAGTATCCGCTGACGGTAGTGGTCGGCGATGACCGTGTAAGTCTTCGGTGCTCCACCGGACATGGCGCTTCACGCTCCCAGTTCTGACGGGCAGTGAGAGCAGACTAGTTCACTCGGAACCGTAGCGGGTGAACTACGTCACTCTTCATGCTGGACTAGTTCACTGACGCTCCGTCGGGAGGAGTTCGCTGTGCGTGCCCGGAGTGGTAGGCGGTCGAGGATGGTTCGGGCGACGGAGGACGCCCGCCGCGAGGCGGCGATGGTGTTCGACGACCTCCGGTCGGTGTTGGCGGCGGTGGACGTCACGTTGCCGTCGCTCGCGGTCGACTGGGCATCGGTCAGGACCACGGGCGTGGTGCTCATCGAGCTCGGAGCGGCGGCGCCCGCCGAAATCGCCAAGCTGGTCGACGTGCTACGGAAGGGGGCCCGGGCATGAGCGGCTGGGTGCCGGGCATCGGGGAGACCGTCGCCATGGTGCCGCCGGACTGGGAGATCGGCACGCCGTGGGCGCCGAGGGTTCCGGCGGAGGTGCTGGAGGTCGTCGACGACCTCGTCACGCTCAGCGTGGACGGCAACCTCCGGCTGCGGCGCCTCCATCAGGTCGAACCCTGGACGGAGCCCTGCTGAGTACGCACGGACGGCGCGGTCGATCGGCGGTGATGGCGCGGTGATGGCGTTGGCGCGGTCGTCGACGAGTGCTCATCGACGACCGCGGGCACTCAGGGGGTGAACGACTCCAGGTGGTCGAGGCGGACGAACCGGGCCTCCGGGCTGGCCCGGTGGACGGCGGCTTCGAGGGCGTCGAGGCCGCCCCAGGCGACGGCGGGTTCGCTCAGGGGGTGGTCGAAGTCGTCCCAGTGCGTCGGTATGACGTACGGCGGGTGGTCGAGGGCGTCGAGCAGGCGCGGCACGTAGTCCGGGACGGAGCCCCCGCCGGGCTGCATCAGCAGGACGTCCGGGGCGAGGCCGGTGAGGTGGCGGGCGTCGTAGTTGGCTCCGCCGCTGTCGAGGATGCGCAGCCGGTCGTTGCCGACGGTGATCAGGTAGGCGAGGGTGCCGCCCTCGACCAGGTCGGAGATCACGCGCGGGCGGGGCGGCGGCGCGCCGGGCCTGGTGCCGGGGAAGGGCACCTTCGAGCGCGGGCCGGTCATCGAGTGCAGGGAGTCGACGACCCGGATCGTGTAGCCGTCGAACTGCAGGTACTCGCCGCCGCGCACCACCGACAGCTGGTCCTGCGGCGCGCCGAGCGCGGTCAGCAGGTTGGCGTGGCTCTCGGTGCCGAGCACGGTGGCGCCCGTGCGGGCGGCGAGGTGCGGGACGTCGGGCAGGTGGTCGTAGTGGCCGTGGGTCACCAGGATCTGGTCGGCGCGCAGTCCGAGGCGGTCGATGGCGGCGGTGTCGACGCTGAGCGGGGTGGCGGGGTCGGCGCCCTGCGGGGTGTAGGTGCCGGTGTGGAAGCGGGTGATCCACGGGTCGATCAGGATCGTCGTGGGGGCGGCCGGGTCGCCGAAGGTGATCTCCCAGCCGTTGTTGCCCAGCCAGCGCAGGGTGACCCCCGAGGAGCCGGGTGGTCCGGGGCGGCGGCGTCGGCGGTCGGACGGCCGGGCTTCAGCGGGGGGCGTGGCGGTGCCGAGCACGGCGGCGCTCGTCGCCGAGGCGGCCAGCAGGCGGCGGCGGGACAGGGGCATCGTCAACGGTCTCCTCTGGTCGGTGAATCGGGGGCGGGTCAGCCGAGCGTGCCGACGACCGCCTTCGTCGCCCGGGCGATCAGGGCGTCGTCGGAGGTGGCGCCGGCCTTGCCGCGGTCGGAGAGGACGACGATGACGATCGGGCTGCGACCGCCGGCCGGCCATGCGAGGGCGACGTCGTTGCGGGTGCCGTAGCCACCGTTGCCGGTCTTGTCGCCGATCTTCCAGTCGGAGGGCACGCCCGCGCGGATGTACGGCGCGCCGGTCGTGTTGCCGGCCAGCCAGTCGGTCAGGAGCCGGCGCCGGTCCTCGGTGAGGGTGTCGCCGAGTGCGTAGCGGCGCAGGTCGGCGGCGAAGGCGCGGGGCGTGCTGGTGTCGCGGGTGTCGCCGGGGGTGGCCTCGTTGAGGGTGGGCTCGGTGCGGTCGACGCTGGTGGTCGTGTCGCCGAGCTCGCGCAGGGACTGCTGGACGGCCGCCGGGCCGCCGAGTTCGGCGGTGACGAGGTTCGCCGCGGTGTTGTCGCTGTACTGGATGGCGGCGGCGGCCAGGTCGCGCACCTTCATGCCGGTGGCGACGTGCTGCGACGTGATCGGCGCCCACGCCAGCACGTCCTCCTGGCGGTATGCGACCACCTTGTCCAACTGCTCGTCGGAGGCCTTGCGCAGCAGGGCCCCGGTGGCGAGCGACTTGATCGTGGACGCGAACGCGAACCGCTCGTCGGCGCGGTAGGAGACCTCCCGGCCGCTGCCGGTGTCCAGCGCGTAGACGCCGAGGCGGGCGCCGAACTGCTGCTCAAGTCCCTTGAAGGACTCGTCGGTTGTGGCCGCGACGGTGGCTGTGGCTGTGGCGGTCGGGGCTGCGGCGTTCGTGCTGCCGCTCGTGCCGCTCGTGCCGCTCGTGCCGCTCGTGCCGCTCGCTGCGCTCGTGCCGCTGTGGCCGCACCCGCTCAGCAGGGTGACCGCGAGCAGGGCCGCGGCGGGCAGTGCGGTGCGGGGGATGCGTCGGATCGTCGGTGGCATGGGTGGTCTCCAGTGCGGGTGGGGTGGCGGGCCATCGCCCTCAGCCAATCAGCCCGTCAGGTCTCCAGTCCAAGACCATGATGGTGAACGGGTCGATAAGAAATTGCCTATGATTGCTGCCCATGGACCTGCTGGGGCACCTCCGCCACTTCCGCGCCGTCGCCGAGGAGCGGCACTTCGGCCGCGCCGCCGAGCTCCTGCGGATCGCCCAGCCCTCGCTCTCCCAGCGGATCCAGCGCCTCGAACGCGAACTCGGCGTGACCCTGTTCGACCGCGGTCCGCGCGGGGTCGACCTCACCCCGGCGGGCCGGCTGCTGCTCGCGGAGGCGGAGGAGGTGCTGGAGGGCTCCGCCCGTCTGCTTGCCGTCGCCGCCGACCTGCGCAGCGGCCGGGCCGGCACCCTGCGCGCGGCCGTACCGCCCGAGCTCGGACCGGCCGCCCTGGCCGCGCTGCTCACCGGTTTCGAGAGCGCGTCCCCGGGCACCCGGCTCGAACTGCGGGAACTGCCGGTCGCGGCCGTCGTGCGCGAACTCGCCCAGCACACGGTGGACGTCGCCGTCGTCCGTCACCCCTGCCCGGCCGACGGACTGGCCTTCGGGCCGGTCCTGCACCAGCCGCTCGGCGTCCTGCTCGCCGCCGGGAGCCCGTACGCCGACCGCCCCGAGCTGGCGGTGGCCGAACTGACCGGCCGGCGTCTGGTGCTCTTCCCCCGCGCCGCGGCCCCGGCGCTGTACGACGAGGTGCTCACCACCCTGTCCCGGCACGGCTGCACCCCGGAGGCCGTCGTCGACCCGCCGGGACCGGACGTCGCCGGCGCGCTCGTGCTCACCGGCAGCGCCGTCGCCCTGGCGCCGCGCACCGCGCCGCCGGCGGGTACAGTCTGGCGTCCGCTGACCGGCACCCCACTGGCCTGGCGCACCTCCACGGCCTGGCCGGCCGGGCGCGGCGGGCCCGCCGTCCGGCTGTTCGCCGAGGCCGCCCACGCGGCGCTGACCGGACCCGGCGGCCTCCTGCCCCAGCCGCCCAACCGTCCGCTCCACCCCCGGCCCGCAATGGAGTTCCCGCTGTGACCAGCGACCGCGTACCCAGCGACCGTACGAGAGCCGACCGCCCCGCCGGTGACCGCAGGGCCGGCGACCGCCCCGCCGGCGCCCGTGCCGCGCGCGCCCGCATCGCCGCCGCCTTCGCCGACGCCGGCGTCAGCGGCCTGCTGCACGCGCGCGACCTCGACACCGGCGCCGAGATCGCCGTGGGCGCCGACACCGCGGTCAGCACCGCGAGCGTCCACAAGCTCTGCCTCCTGGTCACGCTGTTCCGCGAGGCCGCGGAAGGCCGGATCGACCTCACCCGCCAGGTGGACGTCCCCGCCGCCGGCCGCACCCCGGGACGGACGGGCCTCGCGGCCATGCTCGACGCCGCCCGCCTCTCCCTGCGCGACCTCGCCTACCTGACCGCCGCCGTCAGCGACAACGCCGCCGCCGACGTGCTGTGGGCCGAGGTCGGCCTGGACACCGTCAACCGCACCATGGCCGACCTGGGCCTCACCCGGACGGTGGCCGTCCACACGCTCGGCGGCATGACCGCCGCCCTCGTGGAGGACACCGGCCCCGACTCCCCGGTCGACCCGGCGGTGGTCGCCCGGCTCCGGGTCCTCGACCCCGCCTTCACCAACCACAGCACCCCGCGCGACATGACCGCCCTCCTCGCCGCCCTCTGGCACGGCGACGCCTGCCCCGGCGACCACGGCGCCGCCCTGCGCCGCCTCCTCGGCCTCCAGGTCTGGCCGCACCGCCTCGCCGCCGGCTTCCCCTTCGACGACGTCCGCGTCCACGGCAAGACCGGCACCCTCCCGACCCTGCGCCACGAGGTCGGCGTCGTCGAGTACCCCGACGGCGGCCGTTACGCCCTCGCGGTCTTCACCCGTGCCGCCGCCACCGCCATCACCCTCCCCGCCGCCGACGCCGCCATCGGCACCACGGCCCGCCTGGCCGTCGACGCCCTGCGGGCGGCGGCACGCCCGGGAGAGTAACCCGGCCCGCCTACCGGATCGCGCGGGCCGCGGTCAGGGCCGCCGTCACGCTCCCCGCGACGTCGGTGACCGGGTAGAGGACCTCGCGGACGGTGCGGGTCCGGTCGACGACCAGGGTGAGGCGCTTCAGGCGGGTGGTGCCGGCGGCGCGGAGGGTGGGGAGGCGGAGGGCGCCGGTGAGGTCGAGGGCGAGGTCGGAGAGGAGGGGGAAGGCCAGGCCCTCGGCTTCGGCGAACGCGCGCTGCTCGTCCGGGCGTTGGGTGGAGATGCCGCGCACCGCCGCGCCGGCGGCGGTGAAGTCGGCGAGGTGGTCGCGGTAGGTGCGTGACTCCAGGGTGCAGCCGGACGCGCCCGGTACCGTCGACCAGCCGGGCGGGTAGGACTCGGCGCGGACGAAGGCGCCGGGGAAGCAGTACAGGACGGTGGTGGCGTCCGGGGCGACGGGATCGTGCGCCTGGCCGTCCGCGCCCGGGAGCAGCAGGTCGGGGATCCGGGTGCCGCGCAGCGCGTGGACGCGTTCCGCCTCCCGGGAGTGCTCGGTGGCGGTGGCCGTGGGGGTGCCGTCGCCCAGCACCCAGCTGTCGCCCCAGTCCTGGAGGGCGACCAGGACGGGCAGCAGGGCGCGCCCGCGCGGGGTGAGGCGGTACTCGTGGCGCGGCGGGCGGTCCTGGTACTGCTCGCGGGCGAGCACGCCGGAGTCGACGAGCAGGCGCAGGCGTTCGGCGAGCACCTTGCGGGAGAGGCCGAGCTCCTGCTGGAGCTGCTCGAAGCGGTGCAGCCCGCGGGCCGTGTCGCGGACGATCAGCAGGGTCCAGGTGTCCCCGACCACGTCGAGGGCCTGGGCGATCGCGCAGTTGTCGTCCGCCGGGCCGCCGCGCCGGACCATCGTGGTCTCCTTCCGGGGGTGATCACCAGCGTTGACCTTAGCCCCGTCAGCCTGACATAGTCCGTTCCGAAAAGGAACTGACTACGGGGGTGGCCGGATGGCCGAGCGGAACGGGACCGGGGACGGCGCGGGGAACAGGGGCGCGCTGCGGGCGCTGCCGAGGACCGTCTGGCTGCTGGCGGCCGGCGGCTTCGCCAACATGGTGGTGTCCTTCACCTTCGTGTACCTCTTCGTCTATCTGACCGGCCCGCGCGGGCTGAGCACGGCCGCCGCCGGCACCATCGCCGGCGCCGGCGGCCTCGGCCTGGTGGCGGGCAACTTCACCGGCGGCTGGTTCGGGGACCGCTTCGGCCACCGCCGGACGCTGCTCACCGGGTCCGCCGTCTCCGGCGCCGGACTGCTCGCCCTGCCGGTGCTGCCGACGTCCGTGCTGCTCCTGGTGCTGCCCGTCTTCCAGTACGCCGCCGGCACTGTGCGCGCCTCCAATTCGGCGCTCGTCGCGGTGGCCGTGCCGCCCGGCGACCGGCGGCAGGGCTTCGCGGTGATGCGCTTCGCGGGCAACGCGGGCTTCACCATCGGCCCGGTGCTCGGCGCGTTCATCGCGACCCACTGGTCGTACGAGTGGCTGTTCCGCATCGACGGGCTCGGGTCGCTGCTGTTCGCCGCGTACGCCGCCAAGGTGCTGACCGCCGACGGGCCGCGCAGCGGCCGGACCGTCACCCGCGGCGGCCTGTGGGCGACGCTGCGGGAGCGGCCCGCGGTGCTGGTGCTGCTGCCCGCGATCGTCGTCGTGGACACCGTCTACCGGCAGCAGTACTCGGTCCTGCCGGTGTTCCTCGCCGACCACGGCATCGGCACCGGCGTGTACGGCGCGGTGCTGGCGATCAACGGCGGCCTGATCCTCGCGCTGGAGGTGGTCGTCACCATGGCGCTGCGCGACCGGGCGCCGCTGCGGATCATCGGCACCGGCCTGCTGCTGGTCGGCGCGGGCTTCGCGGCGCTGGTCGCGGGCGCGTCGGTCGTCACCACGGTGGTGATGATGGTCGTGGTCACCGCGGGCGAGATCCTCTACAAGACCCCGGCGACGGCCTTCGTCGCGGACAGCGCACCGCCCGAGTACCAGGGCCGCTTCCAGAGCCTCTACGCCGGGGCCTCCACCAGCGGCACCGTCCTCGCACCCCCGCTCGGCGGCGCCCTCTACCAGTCCACCCCGGGTCTGCTCTGGCCCGCCTGCGCCTGCCTGGCGGTCCTCGCCGGCCTGGCCGTCTTCGCCGCCGGCCCGCTGACCGCCCCGCGCACGGCGAAGGGCTCACCCGTACCGGAGGCGGTCGGGGGCTGAAGGGGCCCGCTGTCACCGCCTGTTCGTCGGGGACGACGAGCGGGCGGCCAGGTAGTCCCTGGCCGCCTGGGGGGCCTTGGCGTAGGAGCCGGCGTCGAACGGGGGCTGGGGGTCGTACTCGATGGCGAGTTGGAAGGCCTCGGCGGCGGTGCGGCCGGCGGTCAGTTCGGCGAGGCGCAGGGCCATGTCGATGCCCGACGAGACGCCGGCGGCGGTGATGATGTCGCCGGGTTGTTCGACGACGCGGTGGGGCGTGTAGGTGGCGCCGTAGGACTCCAGGATGTGGACGGCGCTCCAGTGGGTGGTCGCTTCCAGGCCGTCGAGGAGGCCGGCGGCGGCGAGGAGCAGGGAGCCGGTGCAGACCGACGTCGTCCAGGTGGTCGTGGTGTGGACGCGGCGGATCCAGTCGAGCAGCGGCTCGTCGGTGAGGCGGCTGCGGGCGCCCGGGCCGCCGGGGACCACCAGGACGTCGGCTTCCGTGACGTCCTCGAAGGGGGCCGTCGCGACGAGGTGGAGCAGGCCCGCGCCGTCCGTGCAGGTGCCCGCGGTGGCGGCGGTGAAGACGACGTCGGCTTCCGGGAGCATGCGGAGGACCTCGTACGGGCCGACGGCGTCGAGTGCGGTGAAGCCATCGAAGATCGGGATGGCGATGCGCATGGGGTGCCTTCCGGGGAGGGGTGGTGTCGTCCCCGGTCCGGCGCCCACCCCGGGCGAAGCGCTCGGGGGAAGAGCTCGGGGGAACTGCTCACCCTTCCAGCGTGACCGGGCCCGGGTGCAGCGGCAAGGACACGGATATGACGAGGTCCGTCATCGCGTGGGAGGGGGGCTATCCCCAGGCGAGGTCGGAGGCCAGCCCCAGGGTGTCGCGGACGGATCGTGGGCGATCATCAACGGCAGGAGCAGGAAGCCGAGTCGGGGATGGGTGATCGCGCATGGGTGGGCTGATCGGGCGGCGTTCGCTGCTGCGGGCGGCGGCAGCAGCAGCGGCCGGGGCGGGGGCGCTGGCGGTGCCGGCCACGGCCACGGCCGCGCGTGCGGGGGAGGAGCAGGAGCCGGTCCGGGCCGCGCTGTTACGCGCCTCCCGGCCGCTGCGCTCCCCGGTGCCGGGGGCGGACCCGTCCGACCTCCGGGCGTTCGGGGCGATGGTGGGGGACGCCCGGGTCGTCGGCCTGGGGGAGGCGACGCACGGGTCGCACGAGTTCTTCGCGATGAAGGAGCGCGTCTTCCGGTACCTCGTGGAGGAGAAGGGCTTCGGAGCCTTCGCCCTGGAGATGAGCTGGCCGGCCGGGTTGCTCGTCGACGAGTTCGTCCAGGGCGGACCCGGCGACGCGCGCCGGGTCGTGCGGGCCGCGCTGGGCGGATCGCCGTGGGAGCGTGAGGAGTTCCTGCACCTCGTCGAGTGGATGCGGGACCACAACCGGCGCAACCCCCGCCGCCGCGTCCACTTCATGGGCGACGACATCGGCGCCCCGCGCGTCGGGGACGCCTTCTTCGAACGGGTGACGGGCTACGTCCGGCGCCGGCACCCGGAGTTGCTGCCGCGCTTCACCGAGCTGTACGCCGGCCTGCGCCCCCTCGACGACAGCTTCGCCTACCTGCGCCGCCCGCTCGCCGAGCGGCAGCGCCTCGCGGGCAACGCCGAAGCGGCTTTCAAGCTGATGGAAAGTCAACATGGCCAGAGCGACGAGGAGTTCGCGTGGGCCGTGCAGCACGCCCGCTCCATCGCGCAGACCGCGGTGTTCCTCGGGGTCGACCTCCAGGACGAAGGCGCGCTGCGCGCCGCGATGCTCCACCGCGACCGGGTGATGGCCGACAACGTCGTCTGGTGGCACCGGCAGACCGGCCACCGCATGCTCGTGTCGGCGCACAACGGTCACATCGCGTACGTCCCCGACGACCCCGACCAGCACCCGAAGGCGCAGGGCGGGTTCTTGCGCGAGGCGCTCGGCGGCGGGTACCTCCCGGTCGGGTTGACCTTCGGCCAGGGCTCCTTCCTCTCCCAGGATTCGCAAGCGTCGTCCGGGCTCCCGGACCGCGAGTGGACGAAGTTCACGGTGGGCCCGCCCGCGCCCGGCACCACCGAGGAGGCCCTCGACCGGGTCCGCGGCGGCGACTTCTACCTCGACGTCCGCAGCGCCCCGCCCGCGGCCCGCGCCTGGCTGGACACCCCCCGACCGCTGCGCAGCATCGGCACCGGGTACCCCGTGCCGCTCAGCACCGTGCGGATCGCCGAGTCCTTCGACGTGCTCGTCCACCTCCACCGGGTCCGGGAGGCGGACAAGCTGGGCTGATCGGAGCCCGGTCGGCAGCCGGGGCGTGTACGGCCGCTCCAGGGCGGCCGTCTCGTCCCCTGTCAGCCGCACGCCGAGCGCCGCTCGTGCGCGAGACCCTGGACCTCGCCGCCGACGCACAGCAGCTCCTCGTGCTGCTCCCGGCCGAGGCGGAGAGCGCCGCGCACGTCGACCGGCTGACGCGGCCGACTCCGGGGCGGCTGCGGGTGGTCTCGTGACGTCCGGGCGCAGGGCCCGGACTCCCGTACCGGGTGTCACGGAATTGGGTGCGAGAATTCCGGAATGGAATCCTGGAATTCCTGGACCGCAATGCCGTCATGCCATATGAATATCCGATGAGGCTACTGATTACTCTCTGCTTGCAGCGGGAGTGCGGCCTGCCTTACCGGTGGCTTCTGGCCTGCGTAATGCTTGTGCAGGTGATAGTTTTCGGTAAGTGCAGAAAGAATTCCTGACGGCAGGAAATACCTCATGAGAGCGAATCGAGGTCGGGCGCTCGCGGTCGCGGCGGTCACTGCGGGCGGCCTGCTGGCCACCACCGTCCACCCGGCCGCAGCCGCCCCGGTGTACCCGGTCGAGTACCACTTCGCGATCGGCTTCCCGGCGGGCTTCCTCACCCCCGACACCGCCCCGCCCGGCGCGAACGACTGGTCCTGCCGGCCCGGCGCAGCGCACCCGGAGCCGGTCGTCCTCGTGCACGGCACGGCCGAGAACATGAACGACAACTGGCGCGGCGCGGCCCCGCTGCTCGCCAACGCCGGGTACTGCGTCTACGCGTTCGACTACGGCGGCGCCCCCGGTGCGCCGATGCAGGGCCTCGGGCCGATCGAGGACTCCGCCCGGCAACTGTCCGCGTTCGTCGACCAGGTCCTCGCCGCCACCGGGGCGGCCAAGGCCGATCTCGTCGGACACTCCCAGGGCGGCGGCGTGCTGCCGCGCTACTACCTGAAGAACGACGGCGGCGCCGCGAAGGTGGCCAAGCTCGTCGGCATCACCCCCCTCAACGAGGGCACCACGTTGGACGGCCTCAGTGTGCTCGCGACCGAGTTGCACATCCTGGAGCCGGCGAACGCGGTGCTCGACACCGCCTGTCCGGCCTGCGTCGAGCAGGAGGCGGGCTCCCCGTTCATCGCCGCGCTCGACGCGGGCGGCGCGACCCTCCCGGGCGTCGAGTACACCGTCATCGCGTCGAGGTTCGACGAGGTCGTCACCCCGTACACCAACTCCTACCTGCCGGCCGGGCCGCACGTCACGAACCTGACCCTGCAGGACCAGTGCGTGGCCGACGCCGCCGACCACCTGGAGGGCCCGTACGACCCGGTCGCGCTGGCCGACGTCCGCAACGCGCTCGACCCGGCGCACCCCGTCCCGGTGCCGTGCAAGCCGGTGCTGCCCGTCCTCGGCCCGCTGCTCTGACGGTGTCGCCCGGCACGCCGCCCGTAGCGGCGGCGCGCCGGACGACACGCCCTACGTCAGCTGTGCTTCCACGTCACCGAGAAGGCACTGCCCCCGCTGAGCCCGGAGGTGGTGGCCTTGGTGGTGCTGCCCGAGGCCATCGTGATGCTCGACGCGCCCGCGGCACTCAGGCTCTGGCCGTTGGCGGTCGCCCCGCTGAAGCCGACGGTGCCGAAGTTCGAGAGCGGCAGGACGCCGGTGGAGCTCGACGGCGCCTCCGCGATGACCTCGGCGGAGGCCAGGGCCGCGCTGCGCAGGGTCTTGTTGACGCTGCGCTTCCAGCCCTGGGTGGTGTCGGAGAGCGTGAGCGTGAACGACCCGGAGCCGTTGGTGGTGACGCTCGCGGTGAAGTGGTCGCCGGGCCGCACGGAGTTGGAGAAGTTCACCGGGTACGCCGGGTACATCTCGTACCAGGACGAGTACACCGGCGAACCGCCCGAGCAGTCCGCCTCGGTGCCGAGCTGCTCGACCGAGTTGCTGCCGTCCCCGTCGATCCCGACCCAGAAGCTGGACCAGGTGTCGGAGCCCGAGCAGGACACCGACGGCTGCACCCAACTGGCGCTGACGCTGGTGAACTTGCCGCCGGTCGCGGCGTACCCGGCCCAGTTGCTGCTGGTGCTGCGCAGCACGCCGCCGCCGTGGTGGCCGAGCGGGGCGTGGCCAAGCGGGGCGTGGACGATGGCGGGGGCGGTGGCGGCGAGGGCCGGTGCCGCGCCGCCGAGGACGGTCAGCAGGGCGGCGGAGGAGGCGACGAGGGCGCGTCGAGACGTGCGTCGACGGGCTATGGACATGGCTACTCCTGTGTGAGGGGGTGGAGTTGACCAAGCGTCGACAACGGTAAGGCCGGCGGTTGGCGGTGATGAGTCACCGGGCGGTAAAGAAATCCTGGGGATTCCTTGGATGTCCCTGGACTTCCTCGTGGCGGCCGCATGGCCTACCCGGTCGCATCACGGCCGCGAGTCACGCTCGATCAGGCCACCGGCGATCAAGTTCGGCCAGTTTCGGACTGTTTCGGATATCGACGATTCGGTGGCGGGCGCAGGCGGGATGATCGCGGGCGGGTTCGGGTGTCATGGCCTGGCCACCTGCCGGTGACTGCGTGGGGGTGCCCGCTTGAGCGTGGACAACGACTTCGACGACCTTGACGGGACCGAGGGCCGCCTCGACGACCTCGACGACCTCGACGACTTCGAGGAACTGGACGAGCTCGCCGACTTCGACGAGTTCCTCCGCGTCTGCGCCGGGCTGACCGGCTTCGACGAGCCGGAGCTGCGGGCCACCGGGATGGCCCACGAGCACCACCGGACCGTGCTGGCGCACCGGGTGCGGGACGAGCACGCGCTCGTCCACCTCTGGTACGTCGGGGCCTGGCCGGGGGAGTCGCCCGGGTCCGCGCGGGCCCACGACGGGGCGCTGGTGTGGCGGACGTTCCACGCCGACCCGCCCGGCGCCGCCGCACCGGGCCACGGGAGTTGGGGCGACACGCCCCGGGGAGGCGAGGAACTGTGAGCACGCGCTGGGACGCGGTCGTCGTGGGGGCGGGCATCGCCGGCTCGCTGGTCGCCCAGCGGCTGGGGACGCAGGGCTGGCGCGTGCTGGTGCTCGAAGCCGGCCGCACCGTCCCCGGCGCGGCCGAGACCGCCGCCGCCCACCGCGCCGCCGGCGGCGGCCCGCCCACCTCGGCGTACCCGCACAACCCCGACGCGCCCTCACCCGACGTCGGCGACCTCGCCGGGCCCGGCGGCCACCTCGTCCAGCACGGCCCCCTGCCCTACGCCAGCGGCTACCTGCGCGCCAACGGCGGCACCGGGCTGCTCTGGACGGGCCTCACCCCGCGCATGCACCCCGAGGACTTCCGCACCGCCGACCTCGGGCACGGCCGCAACTGGCCGATCGGCTACGACGACCTGGAGCCCCACTACCGCGACGCCGAACGCGAACTCGGCGTCGCGGCCGACGCGGACGACCAGCGCACCGCCGTCGGACTGCCCCTCCCCGACGGCTACGAGTTCCCGATGCGCGCCATCCCGCCCTCCTACCTCGACCGCCGGCTCGCCCGCGACCTCGATGGCCGCACCGTCCGCGACCCGGCCGTGCCCGTGCCCGCCCGCCTCGCCGTCACCGCGACCCCGCACGCCCGCAACGGCCGGCCGACCCGGCCCGGCGACGCCACCGGACCGCTCTGCGCCGGCAGCGCCAGTTGCGTCCCGGCCTGCCCGACCGGTGCCAAGTACACGCCGCGGCGCACCCAGGCCCGCTGGTCCGCGAGCGTCGAGCTGCGCACCGGGGCCGTCGTCAGCCGCGTCCTCGCCGACCCGGCGACCGGCCGCGCCACCGGCGTGGAGTACCTGACGCACGGCGGCGAGGCGCACCGCGTGGACGCCGGCCTCGTCGTCCTCGCCGCGCACGCGATCGAGAACGCCCGGCTGCTGCTCCTGTCCGGTCTCGCCAACCGCAGCGACCAGGTCGGGCGCAACCTCATGGACCACCCCGCCCTGCTCACCTGGGGCCTGATGCCGGGCCCGGTCGGGCCCTACCGGGGGCCGGGCTCCACCAGCGGGTTCGAGGCCTTCCGCTTCGGCGCCGGACGGGAGCGGCGGGCTCCGTTCCGCATCGAGATCGGGAACTGGGGCTGGTCCTGGGCCGGGGGAGACCCGCAGTCCGAGGCCCGGGCCGCGCTGGCCGCGGGACTGCGCGGCAAGGAGCTGCGCGAACGCCTCGGCGACCGGCTGGGCCGGCAGTTCTCGCTCCAGTTCGAGCTGGAGCAGCCCGCCGACCCGGCCAACCGCGTCACCCTCGACCCCGACCGGCGCGACCCGCTCGGCCTGCCGCGCCCGGCGATCCGCTACGACCTCACCGCGTACGTCCGCGACGGCATGGCCTCCGCCCGGGCCGTGTCCGACCAGCTGTTCGCGCTGCTCGGCGCCGAGGACCACACCGCCTACCCGGCCGGACCGGGCTGGCCGGGCCGGGTCGAGCACGGGGGAGTCGCGTACGGGTACCGGGGCGCGGGCCACGCCGGCGGCACCCACGTCATGGGCGACGCACCCGGCACGTCCGTCGTCGACCAGTGGCAGCGCAGCTGGGACCACCCCAACCTGTACGCCGTCGGCTGCGGCTCGATGCCCTCCCTCGGCACCTCCAACCCGACGCTCAGCATGGCCGCGCTCGCGCTGCGCAGCGCCGAGCGGATGCACCTCGACCTGCTGGACGTGCGCCGCCCGCTCGCGGTGGGCGCCGAACGCACCGGACCGTCCTCCCCCCTCCTCCCCGCATCGAACCCGGAGACGCCATGACCGGCCTTCCGCTCCCGCCCGTGCCGGAGCCGTACTACCTCCCCTTCCACTACGGCGCCCTGCACAACATCGGCGTCGATTACCTGGTCGGGCCCGAGCGGGCGCGCGAGCTGCTGCGCAAGCGCCACCCCGGGCTCGTGCCCGCGCTGTTCGACGGGCGGGCCTGCGTGTCGCTCAACTACCAGCTGTACTTCGCGCAGTACCCGGGCGGCGGCGGGATCACCCAGGAGGTGGAGATCAACCTCGTCGCCCACCCGGAGTTCGCCGAGGAACGCCTGCCCGAGCTGAACTACGGGCAGTACGCCCGGGGTTACGACCAGACCAAGCTGCTCGGCACCGCCCGGCTGCACGTGCTGTGCGACAACCCGCTGGCCATCGACGCCGGGCGTCTCCTCTACGCCGAGCCCAAGCGGGCGGGCTGGTTCGAGACGCTGATGCCCTCCCTCAACGCGCCCTCCGTGAACGAGCGTTGGTCCGTCTCCTGCCGCCGGGCCACCGTCGACGACGGCGGGCTCCAGCGCCACGAGGAGGAACTGCTGTCGCTGGAGGCGGACTTGGCCGGCCTCGCGTCCGAGCCGGTCAACAATACGCCGATCACCGGCTACGGCACCGACGACGAGGGGCGGCTGCTCGCCGGGCCGCTCAACGTCTACCAGCCGTACCGCTTCTTCGCCCTGGACGACCGCTCGGCCGACCGCGTCCGCCTCGACGTGGGCAACCCGGCCGAGGAGCCCGCCCGCGACCTCGCCCACCTCATCGCCGACGCGCCGGCGGCGGGCGTGTGGACCTACCAGTCCGCACCGGTCGCCGCCCACAACCGGCCGTACTACATCCGCTGACCCGCCCCTGCGGCGTCGTCGGCGAGCAGCTGCTCCGAAAGGTCCCACAGCCGCCGGGCGTTGTCCGCGTCGAGGGCGTAGCGGGCGACGCCCTGCAGCGGGGCGCCGCGGCGGTCCAGGACCTCGGCCTCGTTGCAGTCGGCGAAGTAGCGCCCGCCGACGCCCTCCAGGAGGGGTGAGACGGCGAGCAGGACGGAGGTGGCGGCGCCCTGCTCGACCGTCTTCAGGAGCTCGGGCGGGACGGAGCCGCTGCCGCGGCCCTCGGTGTGGCGCTGGAGGTTGGTGAAGATCGCGCCGGGCATGACGGCGTTGGCCGTGATGTTGTCGCCTGCCCAGCGGCGGTCGGCCTCCACGGAGAAGAGGACGTTCGCGGTCTTCGACTGGCCGTAGGCGAGCCAGGGGTCGTACGGACGGAAGGCGAAGTGGACGTCGTCCCACACCACCGGGGAGAGCTGGTGCCCGCTGGAGCTGACGGTGACGACGCGCGCGGCGCCGTCGGCGGCGAGTGCGCCGTGCAGGCCGGTGGTGAGGGCGTAGTGGCCGAGGTGGTTGGTGGCGAACTGCCACTCCCAGCCCTGCTCGGTGTACCGCTCGGGGCAGGCCATGACGCCCGCGTTGTTGACGAGGACGTGCAGCGGGCCCTGCCAGGCGGCGGTGAAGTCGCGGACGGAAGCGAGGTCGGCGAGGTCCAGGCGGGCGGCGTGCACTTCGCGGTTGCCGGTCGCGTCGGTGATGTCCTTGGCGACGCGCTCGCCCGCCGCGACGTCGCGGACGGCGAGGGTGACGGCGGCTCCCGTCCCAGCCAGCGCGCGGGCCGTCTCCGCGCCGAGGCCGGAGGAGGCGCCGGTGACGACGGCCCGGCGGCCGGTGAGGTCGACGCCCCGGGCGATCTCGCTGGTGGTGCTCGCGAAGCCGTACGGGGTGGTGATGGGGGTGCTCATGCGCTGAACTCCTCTGTCGAGGTGGTGGATTGTCACGAGGTCAGAAGGCGGTCCTGCTCGGTCGGCGGCGTGCCGCCGTGCCAGTCCAGGGCCCGGCCGAAGCGGATCAGCTCGCCGTACAGGGACGGGTCGACGGGCTCGGCGAGGGTGAGGTCGAGCACGGCCCGGGCCGCCTCGGCGGGGGACTGCGCCTGGCCGTAGTCGCTGAACCACGGCCGGGACGTGGCGGTGTCGACCATGCCGGGGCAGACGGCCGCGATCAGGATCCCGGCGGCGAGATCGTGTGCGTGTCGTTCGGCGGCGACCGCCCGGACCGCGGCGACCTGGGCCACCTTCGACGGCACGTTCAGCCAGCGGGGCCAGCCCTTCTCCTCGGCGGTGCCGTGGTGGACCGCGGCGCGCCACGACTCGACGGCGTACTCGACCTGGTCGAGGTTCGCGCCGTCGAACAGGTGCCGCAGCCGCGGGGCGAGGTGACCGAGGGTGCCCAGGCTGCTGGCCACCACGAGCAGCCGGCCGCCCGGGCGCAGGACCGGGCCGAAGGAGCGCAGGACGGCGTGGGTGGCGGAGTTGGAGACGTCGATGAACTCGTCGGCGCGCTCGGCCTGGGACTCGCCGGGCAGCAGGCGGGCGACGGCGTTGGAGATCACGATGTCGACGCCGCCGTGGCGGCCGTGCAGGTCGTCGGCGAGCCGGCCGATCGCCGCGGTGTCGGTCACATCCAGGACGCGGCCGTGCACCCGGGCGCGGCTGTCCGGGCGCCGGGCCACCTCGCGGGCGGCCTCGGTGACGCGGCCCTCGTCGCGCCCGGTGAGCAGCACCAGGTCGTCGGCGGTGAGGCGGGCCGCGAGGCCCTCGACGAGGGCGCGGCCCAGGCCCTGGTTGGCGCCGGTGACTAGGGCGACGCGGGGAGCGGTGGTGTTCACGCGTGCGGCGTTCATGCCTGCCACGGTAGGAAGGCTGTGACCATGACGCCAGCGAAAGAATTGCACACGTGATATGCGTGAACGTCATGGACTTCACGGACGTGTCGCTGACCGCGCTGCGGGTGTTCCGCACGGTGGCCGAGCAGGGCACCTTCACGGCGGCCGCGGCGTCGCTGGGCTACACCCAGTCGGCGGTGTCCCGGCAGATGGCCTCGATCGAACGGGCGGCGGGCGCCGAACTGCTGGAGCGGCGGCGGGACGGCGTCCGGCTGACGGCGGCCGGGCGGCTCGTCCTGCGCCGGGCGACGGTGGTGCTCGACGAGATCGACGCGGCCGCCCGGGAGCTGTCGGGCCTGCCGGAGGAGGGCGGCACCGTGCGGCTCGGGTGGGTCGCCACCGCCGGGACGACGCTGGTGCCGCAGGCGCTGGCCGCCCTGCGGCGCGGCGACCCGGGGGTGCACGTCGTCAGCCGTGAGGGCGGCACCCCGGCACTGGTCCGGGCGCTGCGGGCGGGCAGCATCGACCTCGCGCTGCTGTCGTCGGCGCCGCCGTTCCGCGCGCCGGACGCGGAGTCGCCGGCGCTGGTGGTGCAGACGCTCACGGAACGCCCGCTCTGCCTGGCCGTGCCGGCGAACCACCCGCTGGCGCGCGGTGCGTACGTCGACGCGGCCGACCTGCGCGGGCAGCGGTGGATCGCCGGATCGGCCTCCGGTGCGGACCGGCTCATGGGGGTGTGGCCGGGCCTGGACGAACGACCGGAGATCGTGCACACCGCCCGCGACTGGCTGGCGAAGCTGCACCTCGTGGCCGCGGGCTGCGGCCTGACCACCGTGTCCCCCGCGATGGCCGCCGCCGCGCCGCCGGGGGTACGCGTCCTGCCCGTTCGCGGCGGGCCGCAGGAACTGCGGCGCCTCCTGCTGGCCCGCCTCCCCGGCTGCCCGAGCGAGCCCCTCGTCCGCCTGGCCGCCGCCCTGCGGTCGGCCGCACTGGGCACCGGCGCCGTCCCGGAGCCGTGAGCGCGGGCAGGCCCGGCCACCGGAGCGGTACCACGCGGTGCCGCCCCGGCGCTCAGCCCCGCGCCGCCGACGTGGTCGGCTCCGGGGCACGGGGTGTCGGTGCCCGCTCCGGGGCGCGGGACCACCGGCCCGCCAGGATCGTGCCGACCACCAACTGGAGCTGGTGGTAGAGCATCAGCGGCAGCACCATCAGCCCGGCCTCGGAGCCGAACAGCACCGTGGCCATCGGGAGGCCGTTGGCCAGGCTCTTCTGCGAGCCGCACAGCACGGCCGCGACGACGGCCGGGCGGCCGAGCCCCAGGACGCGGGCGCCGAGCCGGGCGGCGGCCAGCGAGGCGGCGAGCAGGGCGAGCAGCACCGCGGTCAGGCCGAGCAGGGCGCCGGGCGTGGCGAGGTGCCAGATGCCCTGGGCCGTCGCCGCGCTGAAGGCCGTGTAGACGACGAGCAGGATCGAGCCGCGGTCGACCGGCGCCAGCACCCGTTTGTGCCGCCCGAGGAACCCGCCGATCCACGGCCGCAGCACCTGCCCGAGCACGAAGGGCGCGAGCAACTGGGCCGCGATGCGCAGCAGTCCGTCGGCCGAGAGCTCGGCGTGCGAGCCCAGCAGCCAGGCGGCGAGCAGCGGTGTCAGCACCAGCCCGGCCAGGCTGGAGTACGTGCCCGCGCAGATCGCCGCCGGGACGTCGCCCCGCGCCGCGCCGGTCAGCGCGACCGAGGACTGGACCGTCGACGGCACCAGGCACAGGAACAGCACGCCGGTGCGCAGTTGGTCGGTGAGCGGGACGGGCGTCAGTACGGCCGTGGCCAGCCCGAGCAGCGGGAACAGGACGAAGGTGCAGGCGAGCACCAGCCCGTGCAGCCGCGCGTGGCGCAGCCCGGCCAGGGTCTCGCGGGTGGACAGCCGCGCGCCGTACAGGAAGAAGAGCAGCGCCACCGCGACGTCACAGGCCACCGCGGCCGAGCGGGCCGCGGTGCCCGTCGCCGGGAACAGGGCGGCGAGCCCGACGGTGCCGGCCAGCGCCGCCATGTAGGGATCCACGCCACGCCGCCGCAGCCACTGCAGGCTCATCCATCACCTTCCTTCATTCCGGGCCCCACCAGCGCGCCCACTCCGTCGACCACCGCCCCGCCTCCCAGTGCCCCGCCGATCACCGACCCGCCGACCACCGCCCCGGCGCCGTCGTGGTCGCTGCCGGCCGAGCCGCCGCCCTGCTGGACGTTGGCCGTGCGGTCGACCTCCACCCAGGAGTCGGCGTGCGAGTTGTCGATGACCGTGATCAGCCCGCCCGCCGCCGCGGGCGGCGCACCGCCCGCGAGCAGCGCGCACGCCCCGGCGAGTCCGGCGGCGCCGGCCCGCCACCGGGCGGATGCCCGATGGCGGACCGGACCGGGTGACTCCGACGTCACGCCGTGACCTCCACGAGCCCCCGGGCGCGGGCGATGTTCCGCTCCAGCAGCTCGGTGGACTCCTGCACGCCCACCGGCCGGCTGTTCGCCGGGGCGGCCGGAAGCCGGCCGTCGTTGACCTTCAGCCCCGCGAGCGCCTCGTCCATCGCCCGGTGCGCGGCGAAGAGGCACGGCGTGCTGTAGATCGCGACGTCCACCCCGAGGTCGCCGAGCTCCGACAGCGACAGCCGGGGCGACTTGCCGCCCGCGATCTGGTTGAACAGCAGCGGCTTGTCGCCGACGACGCGGCGGATCCGCCGGATCCACTCCTCGCTGCGCACCCCGTCGACGAGGACGACGTCGGCGTCCGTCTCGGCCAGGGCGCGGGCGCGGCGCAGGATGTCCTGCTCCTCCGTGGCGTCGGTGCGGGCGACGACCACGAGGTCGGTGCGGTTCTCCAGGACGAGGTTCAGCTTCTCCAGGTACTCGTCGAGCGGCAGGACGAGCTTGCCGTCCGCGTGGCCGCAGCGGCGCGGGCGCTTCTGGTCCTCCAGGATCACGCCGGAGGCGCCGGTGCGTTCGAGCCGGCGCACGACGTGGCAGGCGACCTCGGGATCGACGTAGCCGTCGTCGATGTCGACCAGGAGGTGGTGCTGCGGGAAGGCGCCGCGCAGCCGTTCGACGAAGGAGAGCATGTCCGGCCAGGCGATGAAGCCGATGTCGGGCAGGCCGTAATAGGAGGCGGCGAACCCGAATCCGGAGACGAACATTCCGTCGTAGTGTTCGGCCGCGATCGACGCCGAGTACATGTCGTACACCCCGATGAGCGGCGTGGTGCCCGTCCGCGCGATGTCCTCGCGCAGGCGCTGACCGTATCCAGCCGCCGTGATTCCGTGGAACAAGGCCTTCTCCTCACTCACGATTCACTCACGATTCACCCGAGATTTTGCCTGGGCTTGGCTATCCCTAGACCAAATCGAGGCGCTCTCACTATGTGCTCTTTAACGTTCCTTGGGCAAACCTTTTAAGGTGATTCACTCGTGTGGGTGATGCAGAATCAGCCAATACGAAAATATGACCACGTAAGGTGGCGCACGCGAACGGGGCCGGACGCCGCTGCGTCCGGCCCCGTGGGGGCGCTTCCCCGTCCGGCCGTCAGACGGCGCGCACCGGCTGGACGGCGCGGCGCTCGCGCAGCGTCCGGAGCACGCGCCGGGTCGCGCGGGTGGCGACCGGGGGCAGGAGGTCCAGGGCGAGCCGGCGCGGCGTGGAGCGCTGGACCGGCGCCTTGACCTGGTAGTTGAGCCGCAGGACGCACGACCCGGCGATGGTGTCCTCGTCCACCGTGTAGCCCTCGGCCCGCCAGTCGCGGCCGAGCAGGACCTCGCGCGCGGCCGCCGCGTCGCCCCACGTCCCGTAGAACTTCATCGGGGTCAGCAGCACCGGCCGGAGCCCGCCCGTGAACACCGCCTCCCAGACCGCCGCGGAGACGCCGGGGGTGTGCTCGGAGCGGTAGTCGTCGAGGGCGACGAGGCCGTCGGCGGCGAGCGCCGCGCGGGCGACGGCGATGTCCCCGGCGACGTGCTCGTACAGGTGCGAGGCGTCGACGTGGACGAACCGGCAGCTGTCCGCCCGGATCCGGCCGTCGGCCAGCGCGGACGTGGGGGCCTGGACGATCTCCGGCAGGGCGTCGTGGAAGGCGAGGTAGTTGGCCTCGAACGCGCTGCGGGTGAGGGTCCTGCGGTAGGACATCGCCATCTCGGCGGCGTTGTCGGCGTCGCCCGCGTCGGAGTCGAACAGGTCGCAGACGGTGAGTCGTTCGCCGGGCCGGAGGTGGTCGCCGAGCAGGACCGCGCTGCGGCCGAGGTAGCTGCCGAGTTCGAGGATGTCGCCGGTGACCCCGGCCGCGCTCTGGGTGGCGAGCAGGTGCCCGAAGGCCGCCCGGTCGAGACTGAAGAACCAGCCGGGGATGTCGTCGCGCCGCAGCGGGGCGGATTGGACGGCAGCGGTCTCGCACGTGGTCACGGCGGCCTCCAGGGGAGCGGGCGGGGCCCGGTGGCGGGTTCACGCCGCACCGGTGCCCCGCGGGCCCGTCGGACGTGAGGCGGATCATCATAGCGACGGGTGGGCCCGGTGGGACCAGGTGTCGATCGGGGTAATTCCGCTTCCCCACCCTGCCGTTCGGTCCCGTTCGGTCCGGTTTCGGTGCTGTTTCTGTGCTGTTCGGCAGGGGGGCGGGACAGCGCGGCCTACGCCCCCGAAGCTCCGGGGTCCCCCGAAGCCCCTGTGCCTCCCGAAGTCCCCGAGCCCCCCGCGTCCCCGGCTCCGGCGGCTCCCGCCCCCGTCAGCTGCGCGATCGTCTCCGCGAGCCACGCCCGCTCCGCCGCCCCGGAGGCCCGGGCGACCAGCAGCATGCCCCGGCGGAACGGGTTCGGCTCGCGCTCGGCGGTGACCGGCCGGCCCTGCCCGTCGTAGAAGAAGCTGCTCGGCGCCTCCAGGAAGTCGAGCCTGCGGCGCAGCACGGCGGCCTGGCGGGCCGGGTCGGCCAGGTGGTGGAGGAAGGCGGCCAGGGCGAAGAAACGGATCTGGTCGGTGATCTCCGCCTGCTCCGGGTCGCCGAGCCGGCGCCGGAGTTCGGCCCGGCCGGCGGCGGTCAGCTCCAGCGTCTGGCGGGGGACGGCGCCGCTGCCCGGCTCGGTCCTGCGGTGCAGCAGGCCGGCCTTCTCCAGCCGGGTGATGGCGGGGTAGAGCGCGCCGTCGCTGACCGGCCGGACGTGTCCGGTGAGGCCGGTGATCCGGGACTTGAGCTCGTAGCCGTGCAGCGGCTGGTCGTAGAGGAACCCCAGGATCGCGAGCGTCAGCACGATGAAGCCCTTTCGTCGGAGTGCGCCCGGTGCGCGCGCCACTTTACCTCTTGTCGATGTGCCTCGGTCCGATGTATCTCTATTCGAGGCAGACGGGGGGTGGCTCAAGGGAGCGGCCGTGGCGCTGCCGGGAGAGGGAACATGCGCACACACCTGGCACGACTGGCCGCACTGGCCGGACCGGTCTACGCCGAACTCCTGTCCGGCGTCGTGGCCTCCGTCATCGGCGCCTACTGGGTGGCCGGGCTCGGCGGCGCGGCCGTCGCCGCCGTCACCCTCGCGGGCACCGTCGAGAACCTGCTGCTCGGTCTCGTCCTCGTGGTCGTCTCCGGTACGAGCCTGCGGCTCTCGCGCGCCCTCGGGGCCGGGGACGCCGCCGGGGCCGCCCGCACCACGCGCGCGGCGTGGCGGCTCTGCGCGCTGGTGACCGTCGCACTCGCCGTACCCGGCTTCCTGCTGCGCGAGCACCTCGCGGCAGGGTTCCTCGACGGCCCCGCGGCCGGGCTCGCCGCGGGCTACTTCGCCGTCGTGTTCCCGGCGTTCGGGCTGTTCTCCGGCCAGCGCGTCGCCGACGAACTGTTCAAGGGCGCCGGCGACACCCGCACCCCGATGCGGATCGCGCTGCTCTCCAACGCGCTGCTCCTCGCGCTCGACCCGCTGCTCGTCCTCGGCGCCGGACCCGTCCCGGGCCTCGGCGTGACGGGCGCCGCGCTCGCGCTCACCGCCTCCCGGGCGGTCGCGTTCGCCCTCACACTGCGGCTGCTGGCCAAGCGCCGGACGGGCGGGCCCGCCGGAGGAGCCGGCCCGGAGCTCGGCCCGGAGCTGCGGCGGATCGTCCGCGCCGGGGCACCGTTCGGCCTCGACTTCACCGCCCGGATGGCCGTCGGGACGGCCCAACTCGCGCTCGTCGCGGGCTTCGGCGTCGCCGCCGTGGCCGGGTACGGCGTCGGCTACCGCGTGCTGCTCGTCGTCACCATGGCGTTCTACGCGCTGCGCCAGGCCGCCGCGATCGGGGCCGCCCGTCTCGCCGGGGCCGGGGAGGAGGCCGAGCTCCGTCGATTCGCCCGCGCCACCGGCTGGTTCGCCGCCCTCCTGGGAGCGGTCGCAGCGGTGCTGTGCGCGGCGCTCGGCGGACCGGTGACCGGGCTGTTCACCGACGACCCGGCGGTGGCCGGGCAGTCCGCCGGCTTCCTGCACCTGGCGGCGCCCTACCTGCTGCCGTACGCCTTCGTCGTCGCGGTCGGCGGCGTGCACCAGGCCGTGGGCGCGGGGCGGGCGCTGGTCGTCTCCGTCGCGGCCGGTCTCGGCGCCCAACTCGGTTCCGCCACCGTGCTGTCGGGCCCGCTCGGCGTGAACGGCGTGTGGGCCGGGCTGACGGTGGGGGCGGTCGTGCAGCTCGCGCTCCTGGTGGCGCTCACCCGGCCCAAGCCGACCGGGCCGCCCGTCGGGTCGCCCGTCGAGCAGCCGGACGATGCTCGCGTCGCCACCGGCCGCTGAACGGACCCGCCGGGCGCCCACCGTGCCGCGGGCTCAGCTCCGCCGCATGTCGTGCGCCGAGGCCTCCCGCACCTCGTCGAGCAGCGCGTCCCGGACCGCGCCGTCGTCCTCGGCCAGGAGGCCGTGTACGGCGCGCGCGTAGTCGGACAGCCGCCGCTGCTCGAAGATCAGCATCATCCGTACCTTCTTGGTGAGGGCGCGTTTCACCTGGCCCGTGAGCTTCGCGGCCCGCATCGAGTCCCCGCCCAGGTCGAAGAAGTTGCTGGTGGGGTCCGGCCGCCTCCCCAGCACCTGCTC
This sequence comes from Kitasatospora sp. NPDC059722, assembly GCF_042733235.1. Lineage (NCBI taxonomy): Bacteria > Bacillati > Actinomycetota > Actinomycetes > Kitasatosporales > Streptomycetaceae > Kitasatospora > Kitasatospora sp. NPDC059722. Next base: position 113,512 of record NZ_JBHWGD010000007.1, on the reverse strand, counting down.
CCACAGCCCGGCCAGGATCTCCTCGACCGCCAGGACATCGGTCATCGGTCAGCCTCCACGCTTCGTCAGGTCGGTGGTGAACGCAAGGTCCTCGCAGATCATCCGTGCGGCGTTGATCCCGCTGCCGGCGGCACCCGTCCACATGAAGTACGGCGAGCCCTCGACGTTGCCCGCGCTGTACACCAGTGGGTCGGAGGTGAGGCCGTACAGCGTGGTCTCGGGGAACCCTTGGTCGGTCAGGTCGAGCCCGAGTGCCTCGGGCAGACGGCGCCGCGCCCGCGCCACGTCGGCGAGCAGCAGCGTGTCGGCGGTCAGCGCGGTGCCGGACGCCGTCTTGAGTTCGAGCGCGTCGGACGGCAGCACCCGCGCGTGGGCGACCGTGTCGACGAGGACGGTCACGCCGCGTTCGGCGAGCAGGCCGGCGAGGGCGGTCCGGGCCAGGGCGGGGTCCGAGACCACCACGGTCAGCTCGCGCGCGTACTGGACGGTGAGCGCGGCCAGTTTGAGCGCCTCCGCGTTGTGCCCCACACAGACGTAGGCACCGTCGTCCCGTTCGTGGGTGTGGCAGTAGGGGCAGTCGAAGGCCGACCGGCCCCAGACCCCGTCGGGCAGCCAGGACGGCAACTCGTCCGCGCGGCCGGTGGCCAGCAGCAGCCGCCTTCCCCTGACCGGCCCGCTGAGGGCGCCCTCGACGATGACGTGGTCGTCCCGGGTGCTTGCCGTGACGACCTCTTCCCACCGGATCCCGACGCCGTACTCCTGCGCGTCGCCCTCCATCCGCGCGTAGACCTCGGCAGGTGTCGCCCCGTCGGCGAACGGCACGTTGTGCACGGTCGTCGCGGAGGAGTTGCGCCGGTCGGGCAGGGACAGCACCAGGACGCTGCGCTTCGCGCGGCCCAGCATGATCGCGGCCGAGAGACCGGCCGGGCCGGCGCCCACGATCACCACGTCGTACAACCTGTCGTCCATCGGTCCTCCAAGCTTGACGTTTCGTTCGCCCTCCGGGGCGGAGGGCCGTGGCTCAGCCCTCGAAAGCAGCGCCGGCACCGTCCGTGAAGGCCTGCCGCAGCGCGGCGCGGTCGACCTTCCCGGTGCTGCCGAGCGGCAGCGAACCGGTGACCAGGACCCGGGCGGGGCACATGTACGGGGGCAGCCGCTGCGCGAGGTGGGCGCGGACGGTCGCCGTGTCCAGCGTTTCGGCGCTCCGCAGCGCGAGCGCGATGAACGGGTCGCGCGGGTCTCCCGCGGCGACGGCCAGCGCCTCCTCGACACCGGGAACGTGACGGGCCGCCTGCTCGACCTCGCCGAGCTCGATGCGGTAACCCCGGACCTTCACCTGGGAATCGAGCCGACCGAGGAACTCGATCCAGCCCTGGGACGTCCAGCGCGCGCGGTCGCCGGTCCGATACATCCGCCACCCCCGGTCGTCCTCGTCCCACGGGTCGGGGAGGAACCGCCGCGCGCTGAGCTCGGGGTCGTTGATGTAGCCCTGCGCGACGCAGGCGCCGGAGATGAACAACTCGCCCGGCTCGCCGATGTCGCACGGGCTCAGGTCCTCGCGCAGGACGTAGTAGCGGGAGTTCTGCATCGGCCTGCCGTAGGGGATGCTGTCCCAGCCCTGATCCACCTCGTGGACGACGAAGTCGTTGGACCACACACAGGCTTCGGTGGCTCCGCCGAGGGCCACCAGGGTCGCGCCCGGGAACTCGGCCCGGACGACCGCGGGCGTGGTGAGCGGGATCCAGTCGCCGCTGAGGAAGACGCGGCGCAGCGCCCGGCGCCGGCCGTACGAGGACTCGTCGAGGAAGTACGACACCGTGGTGAACAGTGCGGGTGCCGAGTTCCACAGCGTCACGCCGTGCGCCACCAGGGCCGCGGCGATCCGCTCGGGATCGGCCAGTTCCTCCGCGGTCAGCAGCAGGATGCTGGCCCCGGCCGCCGGTGCGCCGAAGACGTCGTAGACGGACAGGTCGAAGCCGAACGAGGCGACCTGGAGCAGGATGTCGTCGGGCCCCACCCCATTGCGGCGGTTGAACCACTCGATCAGGTTGACGACGCTGGAGTGGCGGACCGCGACCGCCTTCGGCAGCCCCGTCGACCCGGAGGTGAAGATCGTGTACGCGAGGTCTGCGGGCTCCGCCCCGGCCGGAGCCGCCGGGGCCGGGCGGTCCGTCGGCACCGGTCCCGGCTGCTCCTGCGTCACGGTGATCGTCAGGTCGCGCCCGACGGCGCGGCGCAGCCGTTCGGCGTCCGCCAGGTGCCCGGCGGTCGCGACGAGGTGCCGCGCACCGATCGACTCGATGACGTCCGCCGTGCGGCGCACCGGCCACCTGGGGTCGAGCGGGACGTAGAACGCGCCGGCCCGGACGGTCGCGTGCATGGCGACGACGGCCTCCGGCACGTGGTCGGCGAGCAGCGCGACGGGGGTCCGCGGTCGGACGCCCGCCCCGGCGAGTGCCAGGGCCATGCGCCGGCTCGCCTCCGCGAGCCGGCGGTGGGTGAGGGCGACACCGGCGGTCGTGCGGACGGCGGGCGCGTCGGGGTGCGCGGCGGCGGCCGCGTCCAGCAGGTCGGGCAGGACCGCGTCGGCCGCGAACTCCCGGTCCGTGGCGTTCCAGCGGCGGATCAGCGGATGGTGGTGGGGCCGGGCCGTGGTGCTCATCCGGCCTCGCCCCGCCCGGCTGCGGGCGCGGGCGAGCGCCGGGTCTCCGGTATGAGGTAGCAGGAGCCCCGGAGCCGGACCCGCGGGTCACGGGGATGCCGGCGCTGGAGGCCGGTGGCCCGGAACCCGAAGCGCTCCAGCACCGCCAGGGCCCGGTCGTTCGTCGCGACCGTCCAGGCGCCGACCGACTCGCACCCCTGCTCCGCAGCCCATGCCACCGTCTCCGCGATGAGCAGGCGCGCGACACCGTGTGCGCGCGCCGTGGGCCGCACCCACAGACTGTGGCCCTCGGCGGCCGCCGGTTCCCCGTCGAGCAGTTGGACGCCGGCGAGTCCCACCGGTTCCGAGCCGGCGAAGGCGACGGCCTTCATGCCGAGACCGGCGTCCAGCAGGTCTCGCCACTCCTCCTCTCCCAGCTCCTGCAGTCCCTCCGGGGAGGGGCCGAAGACGTCCGTGTCGGAGGTCAGCGCGGCGGTCCGCACGGCGCGCCAGACTTCCCAGTCGTCCGGCACCACGCGGCGTACGGTGATCAGGTCCATGTGATACTCCCTCAGGTCAGCGCTGCCGCACGACGCGGCGCTCGTCCCACACGGGTGTGTCCGTCTCGGCCACGCGGCCGTCGGCACGGAAGACCAGGAACCGGTCGAAGGACTTCGCGAACCACCGGTCGTGGGTGACCGCGACGACCGTTCCCTCGAACCCGGCCAGCGCCTCCTGGAGCGCCTCGGCCGACGCGAGGTCGAGGTTGTCCGTCGGCTCGTCGAGCAGCAGCAGCGTCGCGCCCGAGAGTTCGAGCAGGAGCACCTGGAACCGCGCCTGCTGGCCGCCGGACAGCGTTTCGAAGCTCCGCTCGCCCGCCGCCGCGAGGCCGTAGCGGCCCAGCGCCGCCATCGCCGTGCGGAGATCGACGCCGGCGCGCCCGTCCTCGCCGCGTGCCAGGACGTCCACGAGGGTGCGCCCGGACCACGCCGGGTGCCGGTGGGTCTGTGCGAAGAGCCCGGGTACCACCCGCGCGCCGAGCCGGCAGTCGCCGGAGTGCTCCACCGATGTGGGCGCGTCCTGGACGGACTCGGCGAGCAGCCGCAGGAAGTGGCTCTTCCCCGAGCCGTTCGAGCCGAGCACGCAGACCCGCTCGCCGAAGGACACCTCCAGGTCGAACGGCTTCATCAGGCCGGTGAGTTCGAGCCGTTCGCAGTGGATCGCCCGCACCCCGGTGCGGGCGCCCCGCAGCCGCAGCGCCAGCTTCTGCCGCCGGGGCAGTTCGGCGGGCGGGCCGGCCTTCTCGAACTTCTCCAGCCTGGTCTGCGCCGCGTGGTAGCGCGAGGTCATGGCGTCGCTGACCGCCGACTGCTGCTGAAGCCTGCGGACGAGGCCCTTCAGCTTCTGGTGCTCCTCGCCCCACCGCCGGTGCAGCTCGGCGATCCGCTCCCACCGGGCCTCGCGCGCGGTGTGCCACGTGGCGAACGTGCCGCCGTGCGTCCAGGCCGTCCCGGCCTCCATCGTCACGATGTGCGTGGCGGCCTCGGTGAGCAGTTCCCGGTCGTGGCTCACCAGCAGCACGGCCTTGTCGGTCTGCGCCAGCTGCTCTTCGAGCCAGAGCTTGCCCGGAACGTCGAGGTAGTTGTCGGGTTCGTCCAGCACGAGGACCTGCTCGGGGCCCCGGAGCAGGGCCTCCAGGACGAGCCGCTTCTGCTCGCCGCCGGACAGTGTGGTGACGGCGCGGGCCGCGGCCCGGTCGATGGGGAGGCCGAGCGCCGTCGTCGTGGCCTTGTCCCACCGGACTTCGAGGTCGTAGCCGCCGGCGTCGCCCCACGCCGTCAGCGCCTCGGCGTAGGCGAGCTGCGCCCGTTCGTCCCCGCTGTCCGCCGGCTCGGCCCGGTCCAGCCGCGCCGCGGCCCGCCGCAGCGCGGCCGGCGCGGCGGCCAGCAGGAGGTCCCGTACCGTGCTGTCGTCCCGCACCGACCCGATGAACTGGGGCATCACGCCGAGTCCGCCCTGCACCTGGATGCCGCCCTTGGTGGCGGCGAGATCCCCGGCCAGGATGCGCAGCACCGTCGTTTTCCCGGCTCCGTTGGCACCGATCAGCGCGACGACGTCGCCGCCGGAGACCCGGAACGACACGTCGGAGAACAGCGTCCTGCCGTCCGGCAGGGTGTAGGAGAGCCCGTGCGCGGCTAGATGGCCCATGACCGGCCGTCCATCGCCTCGTGTAGCAGGGACGCCAGGTGCCGGGACTCGAAGAGGAAGTCGTGGTCGCCCGAGAAGTTGTGGACCCGGGCCGGCGCGGCGAACCTGTCCTCGGACTCGAGGGCCACGTGCAGCAGGTCCGCGTCGCTCACGAAGACGTCGATGGTGACGTCGAGCCCCGGCTTGGTGTAGGCGAGCATGGCGCGCATGTTGGCCACCCAGACCTCCACCCGCCAGTCGAGCTCGCGCACGCCGTCACCGGGGCGCATCCGTCCGAGCTCGCGCAGGATGCGGACGAGCTCCTCCTTCCCGGCGTCGGTGGAAACGTCGAGCCCGCCCGGGTCGCGCCCGGACTCCCGGCAGACGTCCAGCAGGTCGTCCAGGCGGTACCGCCGCAGCGCGTCGTCGTCGTGGTCGCGCGCCGAGTGGTCGCGCACGGCCGGATCGAGGATGCCCACGAACGCGACGTCCTCGCCCCGCGCCCGCAGTTGGGCGGCCATCTCGTAGGCGATGTCGCCGCCGAGGCAGTACCCGGCCAGGTAGTACGGCCCTTCGGGCTGCACCGACCGCGCCGCGCGCAGGTAGTGGGCGGCCAGTCCGGAGAAGGTGCGCAGCGGCGCGCACTCGCCGTCCATGCCGGGTGCGCGCAGCCCGTACACCGGCCGGTCGAGGTCGGCCATGTCGAAGAGGTCGAGCATGAAGCCGACCTCGCCGTTGATGGGGTGCACGCAGAACACCGGCTCGCGGCCGCCTTCTCCGATGAGCGGGACGAGCGGCGCCCCCCGGTCGCCGGACGGGTGTGCTGCGGGATTCTGACTCGCCATCTGTTCATTCCCATCCACTGGAACCGGCCGCGTCGGACACCGGCCCGTCGTCACGGGAGACTCCAGCACGGCCGTTGCCCCCGGGCCGAGCGCGGGCGCGGCCTTGGTTGACGCAGGCCCGCTCCCACCTGGCTCCGCGCCCCGCAAGCCGAACCATCGGCGACCGTTGACCCGCCGCGACCGGGCCCGGGGGCGGGGCCGGCGCGGGTCAACGATCCGCCATGGTTCGGTCGGAGGGCGGAGGGGCGAGGTGGGGCGGGGTCCGGGTCCACCAACGGGAGGTCCCCGGTTGTCCGGGCGCGGCCGCGGATGGCGTCATCGATTCCGCGCTGTCCATTCCGAACGACGGAGATCCTCGGTGCCCAACATCTTCCTGGCCGGCCCCTACACGCAGTGGATGGACTGGTCCACGGGGCGGCTCCAACCCGACAAGGCCGAACTGCTGGAGCGATTGCGCACCCACTTCATGGAGCACGGGCACGCGGTCTTCAACGCCCATCACAACGAGTCGTGGGGTGCGGGCTGGCTGCTTCCGGAGGTCTGCACGCCGGCCGACCTCGTCGCGATGCGGCACGCCGACCTGGTGTGCGCGATCCTCGGCGACCCGCCGTCGCCGGGGGTCCTGGTCGAACTCGGCTGGGCGTCGGCCCTGCGGGTGCCGGTCCTGCTGCTGTCGAACCAGGAGCGCCTACCCGCCCTGATCGCCGGGCTGGGGTCGGTGACGCCCACGAGCATCCGGCCCCTGCCCGAGCGCTGGAGCGGCGATGAACTGGGGGCCCTGCTCAAGGAGTCGGACCGGCTGCTGGCGAGTGCTCCGGCCGTGGCGTGGACCGGCGAGGTGAGCGGCTACCCGAAGACGTCGGGCCCGTACGGCTACGAGCGGCCCTCGGGAAGCGGCAGCGGTGTCCGCCGCTGACCGGCGGCCGCGGCTCCTCGTCGTCGGCGTGGACTTCGGGTGGGGCAGCGCGGGGAAGCTCTCCAGCATCCTCGGAGCGCTGGCGGCCGTCATGCCCGCCGATGTCGTCGGGATCGGGACCCGCCTCGGCCGGCCGGTGCTGGGCGACGGCCTGATCGGGTCCTGGGCGGAGTGCGACATCGACGACGCCGCCGACGTCCGCCGCGTGGTCGCCGAGGTCGCTCCGGACGCGGCGCTCGTCGTGCTGCACCCGCAGGCGGCGAGCGCGCTGGAGGCGGCGGGGTGCCCGGTCGTCTACGTGGACAGCCTCCCTTTCCTGTGGACGCCGCACGACGCCGTCCCGGTCGGGGCGAGCCTCTACTGCGCGCAGCGGACGCTGCCGCTGCCGGGGCCGGCCGCGGAGGTGATGGCCTCGGTGGCCAACCTCCGGTGGGTGGAGCCCATCGTCGGCTCGGCGGCCCGCCGGGACGGGCGGCTCCACGGCCGGGGCGAGGGCCGGCGCGGGGCCGCGGTGATCAACGTCGGAGGCCTGCACTCGCCCTTCTCCCGCCCGGGGGACACCAGTTACCTCGATCTCGTGCTGCCGGCCGCACTCGCGGCGCTGGATGCGGAGGGCCTGACGGACGTCGTCGTCACCGGGAACGTCCGGGCCCTGCCGGCGTCGCTCCCGGACGGACTGCCGAGGCCGGCCGTCGGGCCGCTGCCGCACGACGGGTTCCGCGCGCTGCTCGGGTCGGCGCAGACCGTCCTGACCTCGCCGGGCCTCACCACGATCCTGGAGCTCGCGTCGCTCGATCGGACGGCCGTGCTCCTGCCGCCGCAGAACCTCAGCCAGGTGCTGAACTCCGAACTGGTCGCCACCCGGTGCGATCCGGCGTTCGTGGCCGGCTGGCCGGAGTGGGTGCTCGCGCGCGACTCGGTCGGCCGGTGGCACGAACACGGCGAGGAGCACGCGGTCGAGCGCATCCACGCGCGCATCGCCGAGGTCGCCGCCTCGCCCTCGGAGCGGGCGAGGGCGCACGAGGAGATCACCGAGGGGTTGATCAAGGCGATCGCCGCGAACTCCGCGCCGGACAAGGACTTCTCCGCGCTCACCCCCGTCCGCGACGGGGCCGACCAGGTGGCCGAGGCGATCGTGGCGATCGCCGGCCGTTCGCCGAGGTGACCCCCCACCAGTACCGCCGGACCACGAAAGGAACACCGTCACCATGCGCACGCCCGATGAACTCCGCGCCGATCGCCGTCTCGCCGTCAACGGCGGCACACCCTGCTTCGACCAGCTTCCGTACGAGGACACCGGGATCACGCCGGCCGCCGCGGAAACCGTGGCCGACATCGTGCGCAGCCGGCGCACGGTCTTCTGGGGCGGCGGCCCGCACAGCAAGCGCCTGGAGCGGGAGTTCGCGGCGCACACCGGCCGCCGCAAGGCGTTCTTCCACAACTCGGGCACCGCGGCCCTGCAGACCGCGTTGTTCGCGCTGGGCGTGGGGCCGGGCGACGCCGTGGCGCTCAGCGACTCGGGCTTCGTGGCGAGCCTCAACGTGATCCACCACCTTGGGGCGAGGCCGGTGTTCCTGCCGACGGACCCGGACACCCTGCTGTGCGTGGACGACGTCGCCCGATGGGTGGAGGGGCATGACATCCACACGTCGCTGATCACACACTTCCTCGGCAACGTCGCGGACGTGGAGGCGATCCACCGCACCGCGGGAAGCCGGTTTCTCGTGGAGGACGGCGGACAGGCGCATGGCGCGACGCTGCGCGGCCGGCCGGTCGGCTCGCTCGGCGACATCGGGTCCTTCGCAGGCAGCCACAAGAAGCTCGTGACCGCGGGGCAGGGCGGACTGAACGTCTACGACGACGAACAGATCGACTGGCGCATGCGCACCTACGCGCACCACGGGAAGAGCGGCAACTTCGAGGGGGTCTTCCCCGGGTACAACTTCCGCGGCGGCGAGATCGAGGCGGCCCTCGGCCTGGCCGCGCTGCACGAGCTGGACGAGCGGGTCGCCGCGCGCAACCGCACCGCCGAGGTCCTCACGGGCGTCCTCGCCGAGGCCGGCATCCGGACCGCCCGGCTCGCCGCCGGACTCGACGCCACCCCCTCGTGGTTCGACGTCGCGGTCGTCCTGGACGAGGAGTGGGACGGTCACCGCGACTGGCTGGTGGACGCCCTCACCGCCGAGGGCATCCCCGGCTGGGGGTACCCGGCGCTCATCGCGATGCCGTGGGTGGAGCCGTGGATGCGCGGACGCGGTTGGTGGGGCGAGCGCGAGCAGCACCTCGCGGAGGTGGAAATCGCGCTGTGGAACCGGGTGCTGGTCCTCGGCACGCAGATGTCGCCCGAGGACGCCAAGCGCGTCGCCTCGGCGACGGCGGACCTCCTCACCCGATGAGCGCGCCCGGTCCGGGCCGGCCGCCGGCCGGTCCCGCCGCGCAGGCGGCCGCCGTGCTCGCGGCGCTGGAACCGGGCGGCTCGTTCGACACCCGCGGCGGCGGCAACTGCCTCGTCCTCCTCGGCGCCGAGCACGTGGTCCGGGTCGGGCTCAGCTTCGCGCTGCGCATCTGCGCGGAGCAGCGCGTGTGGACGGAGGCCCGCAGAGTGGGGGCTCCCGCCCCGCAGGCGCGCGCCTCGGGGGTGCTGGAGGGCGGTCTCCCGTACCAGGTCTATCGCCGCGTCGACGGGCGGGCGCCGCGCTCGGAGGCCGAGTGGGCGCGAGTGGGCGAGGTCGCCGCCCGGCTGCACACACGTGCGGATCCGGGGCCGTTCGACACCGGCGATCACCCGTTGCCGCGCAGACGGGACCGCTACGGCACCGCGCTGGAGCACGTCCGGTCCGCCATGGTTCCGGCCGCGGCCGCGGAGCTCGTCCGGGCCGCGGAACGGGACGCGCGGCGTTCCGAAGGCGCCCGGGTGGCGCTGCACGGCGACCTGCGGGAGGACAACCTCCTCGTCTCCGGCCGAGAGCTGGTGGCCGTGCTCGACTGGTCCGACGCCGCCCTGGGGTCACCGGAGGCCGAGTGGGCGGCCGTCCCGCCGGCGCGGTGGGCGGCCTTCGGCCGCGGCTACCGCAGCGCCGGCGGCCGCGCCCCCGACCTCCGGCTGGCCGCCGGCCACGCGCTGGCCCGAGCCGCGGCCCTGGAGCACACGGGCGTGCTCGGGCGCGGGGCGACGGCCGGCCTCTGGGAGCAGCTCCGCCCCCACTGCGCACGGGCCGGAGCCGTGACGGTTCCCCACCCACCCACCCAAGCACCCGTACCGAGGGAAGGCACGCCGACATGAACGAGGCACCCCGCACGCCGGCTCCCGCCGCGCCGTCCGCACCCGGCGGCCGGCCCCGATACCTGTTCATCCGGGTCCTGGAGGCGTGCAACGCGGACTGCTTCATGTGCGAGTTCGCGCGCTCGCGCGACGGCTACCGCTTCTCCGCCGCCGACATGCGCGACACCGTGGCACAGGCCTGGCCGTTGGGCGTCCGCGTCGTCCGCTTCACCGGCGGCGAGCCGCTGCTGCACCAGGACGTCACGGAGCTGGTGCGGATCGGCGCCCACGCCGGGATGGCGATGTCGATCATTACCAACGGGCACCGGCTGCCCCGCCTGGCAGGGCCGCTGGCCGAGGCGGGACTGGCGCAGATCATCGTGAGCCTGGACGGTGCGGGACCGCGGACGCACGACGTCTACCGCGGCACACCGGGACTGTTCGAGTCCGCGGTGGAGGGCCTGCGCCGGTGCAGGGAACTGGGCGTCCTGCCACGGGTGAACACCGTGGTCGGCCCCCACAACTACGCCCAGATGCCGCAGCTGCAACGCCTCCTCGAAGACATCGGGGTCGAGCAGTGGGAGCTGTCCGCGATCAAGCTGGACCGCACCGTTCGCTACCCCGACCCCGACGACGTGACGGCCCGCTGCGAACCGCTGTACGACGGGTCGAGGCCGGGCGCGCTGCGCCCGCTCGGCCGGCGCTTCTACGGCGACACGGACGCCGAGCGCTCGGCGTACTTCGACGGGGGCGTCACGCCCAGGGCCGAGGGACCGGCCTGCCACGTCACCGACGACGTCGTCTACCTCGACCCCAAGCAGGGCCGGCAGTTCGCCTGCAGCTGCCTGCCGCACCGCGACCCCGACGAGCGGGGCTCGGGCCGTGCAACCGACGCGTCCGGGCGGATCTGGTTGGACCAGCCGAGCTTCCGCACCCACCGCGCGCACTTCCGGGCCGCGGGACCGCTCTCCTGCACGGGGTGCTCGACCACGGCCGCGGGCTACAGCGACGACATCGCCCGCCTCGGAACCGCAGCGAACTGGAGCTACTGAGACCGATGGACACGACCGAAGTGGTCCGCTGGATCACGCAATGGCTCGCGGCGGCGGAGATCGACGCGGGTCCGCACTCCCCGATCCTGGGCGAGGTCGACTCGCTCCGCATCGCCGGCCTGCTGGCCGCCGCCGAAGCCCGGTGGGACGTCGACGTCTCGGCCGGTTTCGCGCCCGGGGCACTGGCTGACGTGACGACGCTGGCCACGCACCTGTGCGCCCCGCGGCCGGGCTCGCCGCGCCGCTGGTTCGCCTCCGGCGCGCCGGGGGAGCAGCGCCCCGCGCTGCCGCGGGACGGCCTGCTCACGACCTCGGTGTCCGGCGAGCACCTCGTCGGACTGCCCGTCGCCCCCACGGACTTCGCGGGCCCGCTGGGCTCCGCGCTCGCCGTCGGCGACGAGGCCGTCGCGGTGCAGCGCTTCGCCGACGGCCTCCATGCGGCGCTGGCCGGCCTCGGCGTCGTACCGGTCTGGTACCCGATCCTCACCGACTCGGCCGTCGGCGCGGACCACCCGCAGAACGTCGACAGCGCGTTCCCGTCCGGCCGCCTCCCGCACGCCGCGTGCCTCCAGTTCGTCGACGGCATCGGTGAGCGGCCCGACGGGCTCTACGCCGGTGTGGGCTATGCGTTCCGCCGCGAACCGGCGCGGCGCTGGGAGCCGGCCGGCCGGCTGGAGGCGTACCGGGTGTTCGAGATCGTCGGCTGCGCCGGGGTCGACCGCGTCGAGGAGCTCGCGCGGGCCGTCGTCGACCGGGTCGCAGGCCTGCTCGCCGCGACGGTGCCGGGGCAGTGGTGCGCGGCGTCCGACGGGTTCACCGACGGTATGCGGCGCAAGCTCGAATGGATGACGGGTGACCGGCCGGTGGCCGTCGCCTCGTTCAACGACCACGGCACGTCGTTCACGGGCGAGGCCGGCCGCGCCACCTTCTGCGTGGGCGTGGGGCTGGACCGGCTGTTGTCCCTGGGGGTGTGGCGATGACGGCGCTCGGGGCGGAGCACTGGGGACAGGGCGCCGTGCGCGCGGCCGGGGCCGGTGAGGGCGAGCCGCGCGGATGGGCGTCGGCGGGACTGCGCCCGGTCGCCGGCCCGGTGCCGGCACCGGTCGCCGGCCTCGTGGTCGCGCTCGCGGCCGACTCCTGGCCGCAGAACGTCGGTTCGGTGGTCTGCCACCCGTGCCTCGGCCGGTCGGCGGGCGACCCGGCGGCGCTGCCCGTCTCGGTCGTGTGGGAGGCCGCACTCGGTTGGATCGCGGCGAAGGCGTTCGGCGTGCCCGCCCGCATCGGCCTCTGCGTCGCCGAGGAGGCGCTGCAACATCCGGCGCGCGCGGAGGAGTTCCACGCGCTGGGCGACCGGCTGGCGCCCGTGCTCGACGACACCGCCGCGGCCCTGGGGGTGCGCTGCGTCACCTCCGTCCACCACGAACGGCCCGACGAGGTCCTGCCATTGCCCGATTCCGAGCTCTACGGCCTCTTCACCCCGTTCCACGAAGGCATGTACCCGCTCGGCTTCCCCAACTCCGACGACGTGCTGGACGCGTTCCGCATGTACTGCTCGCGCTACGCCGATGCCCAGCGGAAGGAGCCCGGCGCGCTCGTGTTCGAAGGGGTGCACCTGAGCCGCTCGGTCCTGCTCGGCTCGGGCGCGGCACGGCGCTACGTAGCGGCGGCACCGCTGCCCGATCCCTCCGGGTGGCCGCGGCTGGCCCAGGACGCTCCCGCGGACGAGCGGATCACGATCCGCGGCTGGGAGCGGCTACCGGTCGACTGGTGGCCGGAGCAGGCCTGCCGGGACGCGCTGGGGACCGGGTTCCGCGAGCTGGCGGGCGCGGTGGCCGGCCGGCTGTTCGGCGACCGGGGTGCGCGGTGACGGCGATCTCACCGGCCGGGCGGCGCGCCCTCTGGGCGTACCGGTTCTTCATGGGCACCTCGAACGCGCAGTTCACCCGGGGCGTCTTCATCGTCTACCTGGTGGCGCACGGCCGTTCGCTGTTCGAGATGGGACTGCTGGAAGCGTGCTTCCACGCCTCCCGGCTGATCGCGGACGTGCCGCTCGGCTCCCTCGCCGACCGGCTGGGCCGCCGCGCCGTCATCACCGCGGGGCTCCTGGCCGGCGCGGCCGGCGCCGCGCTGATGCTCGCGACACCGCTGTGGCTGCTGGTCGTCTCCTTCGCCTTGCAAGGGCTCGGCTGGGCGGGCCAGCGGGGTGCGGACAGCGCGCTGCTGTACGAACTCCTGGACGACCTGGGCCGCAGCGAGCTCTTCGCACGGGAGACCGGACGCGCCATGGGGCTCGGCTTCGCCGTCCTCGCACTGACCACCTTCGTCGGCGGCGCGATGTACGAACACCTGTACTGGCTCCCGTTCGTCGCGCACGCGCTCGCCGTGGCCGGGGCGAGCTGGTTCGTGTGGAGGGTGCCCGAGTCGCCCCAGCCCGTGGACCGGCGGGCGACCATGGCGGGGACCATCGTCGCCGGATGGCGCGTGCTGCGCCGGCGGCGCCACCTCCTCAACGCCCTGCTGTTCGGCGCCCTCGTCAACGCGGGCGTCACGGCGGTGAGCATCTTCAGCCAGGACTTCTTCGCCGGGCTGGGGCTGAAACCCACCGCGGTGAGCCTCGTCATCGGCTTCATCACCCTGGTGGCCGCCGGAGTGTCCGCCGTCGCCCACCGGCTGACCGCGCTCGGCATGACCCGGGCGATGCTCATCGCCGCGGTGCTGTTCGCCTCCGGGCTGCTGGGGATGTACTCCGCGCGGCCGTGGTTCGCGATCGTCGGCTACTACTGCGTCTTCCTCACCATCGATCTGATCTACCCGCTGCTGAGCCAGGTAGTGAACGACGCCACCGACAACGCGGTGCGCTCCACGGTGCTCTCGTTCGGCGGCCTCATCGGCGGCCTCGCGACCACCGTGTCCTTCGTCGTCACCGGCAGCGTCGTCGCCTCCTTCGGCTACACCTGGGTCTTCGCGGGCCTCCTCGTGCTCAGCCTGCCGTTGTTCGGGATCCTCCTGCGGAGCCGGCCCGGCGCCGGACCCGCGGTCGGGGCCCGCACGCCCGTCACATCGGGGGACCAGCTGTGATCTCGTTGTTCCTGGAACCCGGGCGCGACCTGGGGGACCTCCTCGTCGCAGCCGCGGTCCTCGCCCACCTCGACGTCCCGGTCGCGCCCCCGCCGGGCGAGGCCCCGCTGCCGGGTTGGCTCGGCGCGGCGGGCCCGGCCGGGGACGACCGGCCCCGGGCCGCGCTCGCCGTGGGCGGTCCGGGCGCCGCCGCTACCGCGCTGGCATCCGGGCTGCCGCTGGTCGCGGTCCTCGCCGACCCCGACCTGGGCGCCGCGCTCGCGGCCGAGTGCGGCGGGCGCGTCGTGGTCTGCACGCCGGCCGCCCCCCGGATCACCTCAAGTGCCGCATCCGGCCGGGGCGTCAAGACGGTCGGCCCCTTCCTGCCGTACCGGCGCACCGCCGCCAGGGGGAGCGGCGTGGTCCTGATCGCCGACGCCCTCGGCCCGGCGCAGGAGACGCTGCTCGCACACGCACAGGAGACCGGCGTCGCCGTCGGGACCGTGCACCCCTGGCGCGACGACGTCCTGCGGGCCATCGCCGGAGCCGCGGTCGTCTGCGGGCCGGACGGCACCGAGCTGCGCGATGCGGCCTCGCTCTGGGGCCGGTTCGCCGTCCTGGCGCCGGGCACCGGCCCCTCCGACGCGGACCCCGCGGGGCTCCCGCCCGCCGAACGGCGGTTCCTCACCCGTCTCGCGGCCGAACCCGCGGTCGCGGTGGCGGCCCCCGGCGGGGAGCAGGCCCGGCACTGGCCCGGTGGCGGTCCCCGGGTGGCCCGGCAGCTGCGCCAGGCGCTTCTGGCCCCGTTCTGACCGCCGGCCCCGCCCCGCCCGTGCGGCCCGCCCGCCCAGGCCCGCCACCTTCCGCCTGTCCGTCCGACCGACCCGAGAAACGAGAGTCGTGATCACCTACAGCCGCCCACTCGACGCCCTGGCCAGCGGGCCCGCGGACCTGACGCAGCACGAGATCGAAGCGCTGGCGACCCGGCACAACCTGGCCGACGCGCACACCCACCAGCACCAGTCGGCGAGCCAGCGCGAGATCGTCGGTAGGCTGCCCGACCTCTGGTACGAGGCCGAGCGCGGCACGCAGGCGGAGTTCGAGCGGCGGTTCACCGAGGCGTTCTTCCGGCTGCACGGGCAGGCGTCCGCGCTGCACGGCAAGCCGCCCCTGCTCTCCTACGCCGCCTCGGTCTCCACCCTCGTCGTCGCGATGTACCTGCGGGAGCGGCAGGCGACGGTCACACTGGTCGAGCCCTGCTTCGACAACCTCCACGACGTGCTGAGGAACTCGGGGGTCACGGCCCGTCCGATCGCCGAGCGCACCCTGCACGACGTCCAGCACATCTACGACAACCTCAAGGAGTCCGTGCGCGGCGACGCGCTGTTCCTCGTCGACCCGAACAACCCGACCGGCTTCAGCCTGCTCAAGCACGGCCGCTCGGGGTTCGCCGAGGTGGCGCGGTTCTGCCGGGACCACGGCAAGCTGCTGGTCATCGACCTGTGCTTCGCCGCGTTCGCCTTCTGCGGCGACACCCCGTACGGCCGCTTCGACCTCTACGAGCTCCTGCGGGACTCCGGCGTCAGCTATGTCACCATCGAGGACACCGGCAAGACCTGGCCGGTCCAGGACGCCAAGTGCGCCATGCTGGTGACCAGCGACGACGTCTACGAGGACGTCAGGAAGCTGCACACCAGCGTGCTGCTCAACGTGTCGCCCTTCATCCTCAACCTGCTCACCGCCTACGCCGAGGATTCGGCCCGCGACGGCTTCGCGTCGGTCGCCACCGTCTTGGAGACCAACCGCCGGCTGGCGCGCGACGTCCTGGCGGGAACGGTCCTGGAACTCCAGGAACCGGTGGTGCCGGTGAGCGTCGCCTGGTTCAGGATCGCCTCCGACCGGCTCACCGCCACGGAACTGCAGCACCTGCTGCGCGAGGAGGACGTCTACGTACTGCCTGGCACGTACTTCCACTGGCACGCGCCCAGGGCGGGCGACGGGTTCATCCGCATAGCGCTCGCCCGGGACCCGGGCATGTTCGCCGACTCGGTGAAGCGGCTGGCCACGGCGCTGGAGAGGATCGGCCGATGACCCGCCCCGTGACCGGCCCGCCGGCCCGACCGGTGGTCAGCGGCGGGCTGGTCCTGCCGCTCGTCACTCCGGTGGGCCCGGACGGCGCCGTCTCCGAGCCGTGCGTGCGGGCCCTGATCGGCGCCGCGCGCTCCGGCGTGGCAGCACTCATGCCGGCCATCAGCTGCGGGGAGGGCTGGCGGCTGTCCGCGGAGCAGTGGCGCGCCATGGTGGAATTCACCGTGCGCCACGCGGACGGACTTCCGTGCCTCGTCGGAGCGCAGGTCGCCACTGCGGCCGAGGCCGTCGAACGGGCCGCGGTGGCGGCGGACTTGGGCGCGGACGCCGTGGTGGTCGCGCCGCCGATGGGCGGGCCCGCCTCGCCGGAGGCGGTCTACGGCCACTTCGCGACCGTCGCCGCCGCGTCCGAGCTGCCGGTGTTCGTCTACAACGAGTCCGCGGTGTCCGGCAACCGGATCGACCGGGAGACTCTCATCAGGATCCTCCGGCTCGACCGCGTCGTCGGGATGAAGGAGTCGAGTCGCTCCCCGGAGACGACCCGCGCACTGGTGCGGGAGGCCGCGGACACGCCCGTGTTCCAGGGCTGGGAGGACCTCATGCTGGACACCCCGGGGGCCGCGGGTCTGGTGGCACCGCTGGCCCACCTGGACGCCGGGCTGTGCGGGGCACTGCTGCGCGACCGCTCCCCGGCCCGCCAGGCAGCCGTCACGGCGGCCTGTCACCGCTACGGGCTCTTCGGGGACGACTACGTCCTCCGGGTGAAGGCCGAACTGTTCCGAAGAGGGGTCATCGCGCATCCGGGGCCGGTGTGAGGGAACTCAGGTTCTCGCGCAGCCAGGCCCGTTCGGCGGCCATCGACGCGACGTCCCCGCGGTCCAGGAAGGTGCGCCAGGGCTCGACGCCGCGCCCGCCCCAGTGCTCGATCCGGCCCGACTCCCGCTCCTGCAACGCGGCCACCCCGGCGAGCACCTGCGCCGGATCGGCGCCGTAGCCGGCGCACAGGAGCTCCAGCCGGCGGCGCAGCGGGGCGCCGCCGCCGAAGCCGGCCGCGTGCTCCTGCTGCGCACCTCGCAACGGCACCGAGTGCCAAGCCAGTTGGGCGAGGTCGTCGATCGCCGAACCCGGCTCGGCGAAGTCCCAGTCGATGAACCCGACCAGCTCCGCGCCGCGCCAGACCGAGTTCCACGGACCGAGGTCTCCGTGCCGCACGACCTGGCCGGGCCGCCACCGGACGTCCGGGGCGAACCATTCGGCGTCCCGGGGCGGCCTGAACTCGGCCACGGCGGAGTGGAATTCGCGCAGCCACCGGGCCAGCGCCGTGACGCCCTCGTCGCCGCGCAGGACCGCGGGCCAGGGCCGCATCGCGACCTCTCCGTCGAGCAGGGAGAGCACTTCGCACCCGGATTCGTCGATGCCCAGCACCCGCGGGGCCCGGGTGAAGCCGACGTCGTGCAGGTGGCCCAGCAGTGCGTGGACCAGCGGCGTCCACCTGCCGCAGGGGCGCCGGATGGTGTCGCCCACCCGGCGCACGGTGGTAACGCTGCCGCTGGCCTGCGCGCCGTCCTCGATCATGTGGTCAGCCTACGGTGAACTTGCCCGCCAGGCGCTGGTGGTGACGCATCGACGTCAGTTCCCGCAGTTGCAGGTAGGAGTCGCCCAGCGCGCTCTTGAGCATGCTGATCTCCTTCAGGAGCTGTAGCTCGCGGGTGTTCTGCTGGCCGTGGCCGGCGTCGAGGCCCTCGCGGCCGGCCTCGATGAAGCGGCGCTTCCAGCTGCTGATCGCCTGGTCGGAGACCCCGGCCTGCCGGGCCGCTTCGGCGGCGGTGACCTGACCGGAGAGGATCGACAGAACGATCGAGGCCTTCTCCTCGGACGGCAGTGCGGGTGGACGTGGCACTGGCGTGCTCCCATTCTTCGACTGGATCTCGTGGGGGAATTCCATGACCGGGAAGGGGCTTCGGGGCGGGCTGTCGCGCCATGTCCGTCAGGGTTCGATGCGGATCGATGTGCTGACCATCCGTCAGGATTCATCGTGGATCGACCTGCTGAATGTCCATCAGGGTTCGGTGCGGATCCATCCGCACAGCTCTGGTCGGGACAGGGCCCGGTCGACCGCCTCCTCGGCGGTGCCGGCGGCCGGAGCCTCGGGTGCGGAGAGCGTCAGCGTGGCGGCGGTCGGCGTCACCCCGGTCAGGGTGGCGGTCCAGGGGGCCGGCAAGAGGGAGATCAGGCGTACCGCAGCGGTCTCCGGCGCTGCTGCCGGCAGGGCCTGGGCGGTCGCCACGATCCGTACGTGCTGTTCGTAGGGCACGGGGGCCTCCAGGTCGAGTCGGATGGCGGCCCGGCTCAGCCCCAGTCGTGGACGTCGGGGGTGGCGGCGCCGGCCGGGGCGCCGCCGGTCACCGCAGCGGCGGGCTGCACCTGCTGCCCGGCCTGCGCGGCGCCCACGCCCACGAGTGCGATCAGTGCCGCGCCGAGCGCCGAACAGGCGTACAGGGGAAAGGACTTGCGGAGCCGGACGGAGGTGGCCGGGCTGGATTCGGTGCGGATCATGGACTGCATCTCCCTTTGATCCCTTGAGAAGGGCGAGGACTCCTGGTGCCTCGCACGAACAACTCTGACGACCGAGTGGAGACAGATCGAGCCTCGGGATGCGCAAGTTACTGCAAGCCGGTGTGCCGCATCCTGCAGGGGGCGGCCGCGGGCACCCGTACTGGATGACTGACTCCTGGGGCACCATCGCCGACTGGTATGCGGAACTCCTGCGGGCCGGTTCCGCTCTGAATGACTTCACACCGACCAGTCGACCATGCGCGCCGACCGCCTACGACTGCTAACTCCTTGGAATCGATCATCTAGTCTGTCGGGGTGCTCCTTCTCGTCAGGCGTCGCCACGTGGACCTGCTCCGCGTCACGAGCATGTCCTGTCGGCGCTTCGGCTGACCTTCGTTCCCGGCATCCGTTCCGCCGCCGGACAGGGCAGCTTTCCGGTTCGAACGATCTCGACGACTATTGGACTGGACCTTTGCGGTCCGTGGCGCGGTAAGCACCGACACGGGGGTGGGCATGCGACAGCGGCACCTGACGTTCCTGGGGGTCGCCCCGGACGACGAGGAGGCGTACCGGCTCCTCCTGCGCCGTGGCGAGACCACCCACGAGGAGCTCGCGGGTCACTTCGACACGGCCGACGGGGACCTCGGCGGGCGGCTGACCGGCCTCGGCCTGGCCCGGGAGACCGGGGACGGCGTGCTGCACCCGGTGTCGCCGGCGAAGGCCGTGGAGCACCTGGTGGAGTACGCGGTGGGCCTGCTGCGGTCCCGGCTGGAGGAGGAGGTCACCACCAGCCGCACGGTCGACGTGTTGATCGCCGAGCGGGGGGTGCAGGCGGCGGAGCGGCGCTCGGCCGGCCCCGATGCCTCGATCCGGCGTCTGGAGGGCATGGCGGAGGTGCGGGAGGTCATCGACGAACTCACCTTCTTCACCTGGACGGAGAGCCTCACGACGCACCCCGGCGGTGTGCTGAGCGCGGACACCATCGCGCACGCGCGCCCGCTGGACGAGCGGATCCTGCGCCGGGGCGTCCACATGCGAACGCTCCTGGGCGCGGCGGCCCTGGACGACCGGCCCACGATGGCCTACGCCCGCGAGCTGACCGCCCAGGGGGCGCAGATCCGTATCTCGCGCCAGCCGCTGGAGCGGCTCATCGTCTGCGACCGGGTCGCCGCCCTCACCCCCATCGACCCCGCCCACACGGCCAAGGGCGCCATCCTCGTCCGTGAGACGGGACTCGTCGCCGCGCTCGCCTCGCTCTTCGAACGCATGTGGGGCGCGGCGGAGGAACTCCCGCCCGAGGGGCCCGGCACCGGGCCGTCCGTCGGAGGCGTCAGCGAGCTGGAGCGGAGGATCCTCCAGACGCTGTACACGGCGGACAAGGACGAGAGCGGGGCGCGTGACCTCGGGATCGCGGTTCGGACCTACCGCAAGTACGTGGCCTCGCTGATGCGCCGGCTGGAGGCCGCCAACCGGTTCCAGGCGGCCCTCCTCGCCCGCGAGCGAGGCTGGATATGAGCCCCGGTGTCCCCGCCACACGGGTGTCTACCGGCCGCCGTCGTCGGGGGGCAGCCACTGGCTGGTGTCCGCCTCGCCCGGGGCCAGCCGGTTCACCACCTCGGCGAGTTCGACGCAGGCCTGCTCGATGCGGCGGTAGGTGTTGCGCTGCTCGGCGATGATCGCGGACAGCAGCAGGCCCGTCAGCGCCGCGCACGCGTTGAGGGCCTGGAGCACCACCATGTCGGCGACGAGTCCGTGGCGGGCGAACGGTCCGCTGCGGTCGGTGGCCGCGACGATCGCGAGCACCGAGATCAGGAGCACGCAGGGCGCCGCGCCGATCAGCCGGAAGCGCAGGGCCGCCCAGATCAGGAAGGGGAAGACCAGGAAGAGCAGGTTCACCGTGGTCGAGGTGGCGATCAGGGTGGCGGCGGCGGTTCCGGCCAGCAGCAGGACCGGCTCCACCCAGTCGAACGGGCCTGGATCGGCGGGCGGCCGGGCGGTGCGCAGCGCCAGCAGCAGCGGGGTGACCACCAGGACGCCCATCGCGTCGCCGGTCCACCAGGCCGACCAGGTGGACCAGAAACCGTCCGCCGGCAGCGAGCCGTTCAGGACCAGCACGGTGGTGCCGATGGTGGAGCTGACCAGCATGCCGGCGAACGCGCCGAGGAAGACGAGGGCCACCCCGTCGCGGAGCCGGTCCAGCTCGATCCGGAAGCCGACCCGGCGCAGCATGAGGTACGCGGCGACCGGCGCGAGCGTGTTGCCGGCGACGATGCCGAGCGAGCTCCAGTGCGCCGGCCCGATGGTGACGACCACCAGGTAGGCGCCCAGCGCGACGGCCGGCCAGATGCCGAGCCCGAGGAGCAGCAGGCAGGTGAGCGCGATCCCGGTCGGCGGCCACAGCGGGGTGACCTTGGCCCCGGCGATCACCACCTGGCGCAGCAGGCCGAGCCGGCCGGCGGCGAGGTAGACGGTGGTGACCGCGAGCAGTCGTATGGCGGTCACCGCCAGGTCACGGGGGGAACGGGGGCGGAACGGCGTAGTCAGCGGCACGGCAGCATCTCACTACGCCCGGTCGGCGATGCGGCGTGTGACACGCGTGGCCTGCCCCGGGGCCCGGCCGGGAGCCGCTAGCGGTCGTGGCGCAGGACCAGGACGGCGGCGTCGTCGGCGTGTCCGGTGAGGTCGGCCACCCGGAGCACGGCGGCTGCCAGTTCGTCCGGGTCGGCCCCGACCCGCTCCCGCAGGACGGCCGCGACCTCGTCCAGCCCGGCCTCGATGGGGAACGCGGGGCCCTCGACCACGCCGTCGGTGACCAGCGCCATGACCCCGCTCCCGGTGAGCCTGTGGTGCGTCACGGGGTACGTCGCGCCGGGCAGGACGCCCAGCGGGGGCCCGCCCTCGTCGGCGCAGTGGCCCCAGCGGCCGTCGCGGTTGGCCCACACGGGCGGGACGTGGCCGGCGCGGGCGTGCGACAGGTCCCCGGTGACCGGGTCGTAGCGCAGGAAGCTGCAGGTGGCGAAGCGGCGGCTGTCCAGGGATATCAGCAGGTCGTTGGCCCGGGCGAGGACCTCGCCGGGGTCGGCGGCGGTGGCCGCCACCGCGCGCAGGCCGACCCGGACCTGGCCCATGAGCGCCGCCGCCTCCACGTCGTGGCCCTGGACGTCGCCGAGCGAGAAGGCCAGGGAGCCGTCGGGCAGGGGGAAGCCGTCGTACCAGTCCCCGCCGACGCTCAGGCCGTGCCGGGCCGGCGCGTACCGGGCCGCGGCCCGCAGCTCCGGCCGCTGCGGCAGGGCGGCCGGCAGCAGCTCCCGCTGGAGCGCCTCGGCCAGCTCCACCTGGGCCCGCTGGAGCTCGGCGTGCGCCAGGGCGCGCGCCGTGAGTCCTTCGAGCTGGGTCAGCAGGGCGTCGGCGCTCGGATGGCTGGCGGGGCGGCGTCGGCTCATCGGCCCTCCGGCCGTCGGGGCGGTGGTGGTCAGGGCCAGCCTATGTCGGCCGAACGGGTGAGGGCCGGTCGAGCGCGGTGCCCCGGGCGAGCGCTCGGCGCGGCCCGGGCAGGCGCACGGGCGGTTCGACGGGGCTCGTCGAGGCCGCTCAGCGCCCCTCCGGCACGACCGCGCCCCGTTCTGCGCCGGGGATGCGGGTGGCCAGCAGCGCGCCGCCCGTGGCGACGGCGGCCAGGGCGAGGCCCGCGGGGCCGAGCGCCGTGCCGACGGCGGCGGGTCCGGCGACGGTGGCCGCCAGCGCCACCCCGAGGGCGGGGCCGACGTTCATGGCGGTCTGCTGGAGGCCGCCCGCGACCCCGGCCCGGGAGGCGGCCGTGCCGCGCACGACGATGGCCGTGGCGGTGGCCATCACCGCGCCGAACCCGGCGCCGAGCAGGAGGAAGCCGGCCCCCGTCCCGACCGGCCCGGAGGACCGGTCGAGCCGGGAGATCAGCAATACGCCCAGGGCGACCAGCAGCATGCCCGACACGACGGTCTCCCTGGCACCGTGACGGTTCGCCAGCCAGGTGGAGGCGGGCGCCGCGAGCACTATCGTCACGGCGAGCGGCAGCGCCCGCAGTGCACTCTGCAACGGGTCGAGGGCGAGGACGTCCTGCAGGAAGTAGGTGGCGAGGAAGAGCGTCCCGGAGAGCGCCGCCGACGCCGCGAGCAGGGCGCCCAGCACGGGCGTCACCCCGGCGGAGCGCAGTACGGCCGGGGGCAGCAGCGGACGGGCGGTGCGCCGCTCGTGCCGGGCGAACGCGAGGCCGAGGACGGTGGCGGCGGCCAGGCCGAGCGTGCTGCCCCGGGAGGGCAGGCCGACCAGGGACTGGACGAGGCAGCCGAGGGTGAGCGCGAGCAGTGCCGCGCCCGGCAGGTCGAGCCCGCCGGTGTCCCCGCCGCGCACGGGCCCCGGCATCGGGACGGCGAGGGCGAGCAGTCCGGCGGCAGCGGCGGGCAGGAGGGTGAGGAAGAAGACCGCCCGCCAGCCGAGGTGTGCGGTGAGCGCGCCGCCGAGGAGCGGTCCGACGGCGGCCGCGAGCCCGATCGCGCTGGTGCGCAGGGCGATCGGCCCGGCGAGCCGCTCGCCGGGGAAGACCGCGCGCAGCATGCCGAGGGTCGCGGGTTGCAGCAGGGCCCCCGCGACGCCCTGCGCGACCCTGAGGGCGATCACCCAGCCGATGCCCGGCGCCAGGCCGATCCCGGCCGAGGCGGCGGCGAAGCCCGCCACTCCGGCGCCGAACACGCGCCGGTGCCCGTACCGGTCGCCCAGGCGGCCCGCGAAGACCAGCAGGGCGGCGACGGCGACGAGGTAGCCGGTGCTGGTCCACTGGACGGCCGCGGCGGTGGTGTGGAGGTCGCGCTGGAGGCTGGGCTGGACGACGGACAGCACGGTGCCGTCCAGGGCCACGACGACGGCGCCGGTGATGCTCGCGGCGAGCGTCAGCCGCTCGCGCCGGGCGGCGCTCACCGCTGTGCCGGGGCGCCGAGGTGGGCGTCGACGATCGCCGTCAGGACCGGCTCCACGTCGTCGTCGCCGGTGAGCAGCCGCAGGCTGCCCCAGGCGCGCAGCTGGGCGAGGCCGTGCAGGTTCGCGAGCAGGGCGACGGCCGTGGTGCCGCTGTCGCGCTCGGGGCGGGCCTCGCCGACCAGGCGGGCGAAGGTGCGGAAGAGCGGCAGCGAGGTCGAGCGGAGGTCGGCCCCGCTGCCCTCCAGCAGGTCGTGGCGGAACATCAGCTCGAACATGCCGGGGTTGGCGGCGGCGAAGCGCAGGTGGGCGCGGGCGAGCCCGGTGAGCCGGTCGCGGGGCGGGAGGCCGTCGGTGGCGGCGAGGGTGTCGGCCGCGGCGAGGGTGTCGGTGAGCTTGCCGAAGCCGTGCCGGGCGATGGCGGCGAGCAGTTCGCGGTGGGTGGGGAAGTAGCGGCGCGGCGCGCCGTGCGAGACGCCGGCCCGGCGGGCGATCTCGCGCAGGCCGAGCGCCTGGACGCCGTCCCGGGCCAGCAGTTCGACTCCGGCGGCCACCAGGCGGGTGCGGAGGTCCTTCTCCTCTTCGGTCATGGACACTGTCTACCAGGGCCGAGTAGACAGTGTCTACTCGCCATGGCGCAGCGCCGGGCGGCACAATCGGCGGCATGGACGAAGGCGGAGAGGCGGCCTGCTGGCTGGACCGGGTCTGCCCGGAGTGCGGACGGCTGCGCGAGCGGGCCGGGGCCGAACCGTGCGAGAACTGCGGCGCGGTGCCGGAGCCCGAGGGGGTCGCCGGACACGACTGAGCCCCGGCGCGGCACGGCGGCCGGACCGGGGCGTCAGCTTCAGGGGACAGCGGCGGGCCTACTGCGGCGGCTGGTCGCGGAACTGTTCCTTGAGCTTGTCCTGGGCGGTGTCCACCTGGCTGCCGTACTTGCCCTCGGTGCGTTCGTCGAAGGCGTCGCCCGCCTTGTCGACGCCCTTCTCGGCCTGGTCCTCGTGGCCCTTGAGCAGGCTCTTGAGCTTATCCATCATGGACATGGTCACACTCCTGGAAGAGAGTCCCCCACCTCTCCAGCATCACCGAGCGGTGACCGGTCCGCATCCCGTCGCGCCGCGGCGCCCTCCCCCCGGACGGACGCGGCGGTCTTGGCAGGCCTGGTGACGGTCATGTCAAATCGGAGTCCACGGACCGTCGGAAGGACCCGCCTTGACGCTGCGCACCCGCCGCCCGCGCACCCGCCGCCCGCGCACCCGCCGTACGAGAACCCCGCTCGCCCACCCCGCCGGAGCCGCGGTGACGGCGACCGCCCTGGCCGTGCCGCTGCTGCTCGCCGGGGCCGGCACCGCGGGCGCCGACCCGGACCCGGCCCGCCGGGGTGCGCAGCTCGCGGCCCGGCTGGTCGACCGGAGCACCGCCGACGACGCCCTCGACACGCTCCGGGCCCTCCAGCGGATCGCCGACCGCAACGGCGGCACCAGGGCAGCCGGCTCGCCGGGCCACGAGGAGTCCGCCCGCTACGTCTACGAGCAGGCCCGCCGGGCCGGGCTCAAGGTCTCGCGGCAGGAGTTCTCCTACACGTTCTTCGAGGCGCGGACCCAGCGCCTCGACGTCGTGTCACCACAGGCCGAGCAGGTGCCGGTGATCGCCATGACGTACTCGCCGAGCGGCCCGGAGGCGGGCGTGAAGGGCGAGTTGGCGGTCGTGCCGGTCGGCCCGGCCACCGGCTGCGCGGCCGCCGACTACCCGGAGGGGGAGTTCACCGGCCGGATCGCGCTGATCCGGCGCGGGGGCTGCGGCTTCGCCGTCAAGCAGGCCGCGGCGGCAGCGGCGGGCGCGGCCGGCGCGATCGTCTACAACAGCGCGGACGGCGACCTGAACGGGACGCTCGGCGAGCCGAACGCGGTGCGGATCCCCGTCGGCGGCGTCTCGAAGGCGGCGGGGGAGGCGCTGGCGGCGAAGGCGGCGGCCGGACCGGTCGAAGTGAGCCTGGACATCCGCACGTTCACGGAGCCGCGCACCACGTGGAACGTCCTCGCCGAGACCCGCGGCGGCGACGAGAACAACACCGTCTTCGTCGGCGCCCACCTCGACTCCGTCCCGGCCGGCCCGGGTGTCAACGACAACGGCTCCGGCTCGGCGGGCATCCTGGAGGTCGCCCGCAACCTCGGTGTCCGGCCGGTGCGGAACAAGGTCAAGTTCGCCTGGTGGTCCGCCGAGGAGTTCGGGCTCAAGGGGTCGGAGGCGTACGTCAAGTCGCTGGCGGAGGCGGACCGGAAGAAGATCCGGCTCTACCTCAACTTCGACATGATCGCCTCCCCGAACCACGCCCAGTTCGTCTACGACGGCTCCGGCAGCACCGGCGGCGGCGCCGGTCCCGCGGGCTCGGCGCAGATCCAGCGGCACATCTCCGACTTCCTCGACCGCCGCGGCGTGCCGCACGAGCCGGTGGCCTTCAACGGGCGTTCCGACTACGGCCCGTTCATCGACGCGGGCATCCCGGCGGGCGGCACCGACACCGGCGCCGAGGTCGTCAAGTCGGCAGCGCAGCAGGCCCGTTACGGCGGCACGGCGGGCGTCGCCTTCGATCCCTGCTACCACAAAGCCTGCGACGGCCTGGACAACCTCGACCGGGACGCGTTCGACACGAACATCGCCGTGATCGCCCACGCCGTCGGCACGTTCGCGTGGGACCTCGGCGAACTCGACCGGCCCGCGACCGTGTCGCCCCAGGCGAGCGGCGGCGGCGCCGGGGGCGGCCTCGGCGAGGACCACGCCCACGAGGTGGCGGCCTGACGACCGGGTGGGCCCGCTGCCGTCCTCGGGCGGCGGGCCCACCCGGCCGTCAGCCCGGCCCCCGGCCACCGCACTTGAAGCTGACACCGGTGTGAGCTTCTACGGTTCCGGCATGACGACGAAGACGGCGAAGACGACGAAGACGGCGCACAAGAACGCTACGAACACGGCGAACACGACGGCGACGAACGCGAACACGGCGAACACCCGCACCCCCGGCCTCTTCCAGCCCGCCGACCTCGGCCCGCTGCACCTCCCCAACCGCCTCGTGATGGCCCCGATGACCCGCACCCGGGCCGGCGCCGACGGCGTCCCACAGCCGATCATGGCCACCTACTACGCCCAGCGCGCCACCGCCGGACTGATCATCGCCGAGGCCGCCACCCCGAACCGGGTCGGCCGCACCTACGCCGACATCCCGGCCATCCACGCCGACGAGCACGTCACCGGCTGGCGCACGGTGACCGACGCCGTGGCCGCGGCGGGCGGACGGATGTTCCTCCAGCTCCAGCACGGCGGCCGGATCGGCCACCCCGAGAACAGCGGACTGCACCCCGTCGCCCCCTCGCCGGTCGCGCTGCCCGAGACGATCCACACCCCGGGCGGCCACCGCGAGTCCGTCGTCCCGCGCGAGCTGACCGCCGACGAGATCGGCCGGACGGTCGCCGACTTCGCCGCCGCCGCCCGCAGGGCCGTCGAGGCCGGGTTCGCCGGCGTCGAGGTGCACGGCGCCAACGGCTACCTGCTGCACCAGTTCCTCGCCCGGAACACCAATCGCCGCACCGACGGCTACGGCGGCCCGGTGGCGAACCGGATCCGCTTCGTCGTCGAGGTGGTCCGCGCCGTAGCCGCCGAGATCGGCCCGGAGCGCGTCGGCCTGCGGGTGTCGCCCGGCTTCACCGGCCAGGGCATGGCGGAGGGCGACACCGCAGCGATCTACCGCGCCCTGACCGGCGAACTCGCCGGTGACGGCCTCGCCTACCTGCACGTCGTCTTCGCCGACCCCGAGGACGCCGTCTTCCAGGAGCTCCGCAAGGCCTGGCCCGGCACCCTCATCGCCAACCCCGTGCTCGGCTGGGGGCAGCCGCTGCCCGAGGACGGCGGCCTGGCCGCCGCCGGGCGCCTGCTCGCGGCCGGTGCCGACCTGATCTCCTTCGGCCGCGGCTTCCTCGCCAACCCCGACCTGGTCGAGCGCCTGCGCACCGGAGCGCCGCTCAACCCCCTGCGCGACGGCCTGATGTACACGGGCGGCGCCGAGGGGTACACCGACTACCCGGCGCTCGCCGGGTGACCCGCCGGCGGCGGGCCCGGCGTCGAACGCGCGAACCCGTCCGCCGGCCCACCCCGGTGACCTGCGACATCGATCACGGAGGCGGACACCACTGACAATTGCGCCCCCGGACGGGTACGGTGCCGCGCGGAGCGTGCCCGCCGAGACCCGGTGGGTGCGCCGGGCCCGGTCCTGCCACCATGGGACCGAGATCAGGACCACCGTGACACCCTCGGAGGAGTCAGCACCATGAGCACGCACTACGACGTCGTCGTCCTCGGCGCGGGCCCCGGCGGTTACACCGCCGCCGTCCGCTCCGCCCAGCTGGGCCTGAAGACCGCGATCATCGAGGCCAAGTACTGGGGCGGCGTCTGCCTCAACGTCGGCTGCATCCCCTCCAAGGCCCTGCTGCGCAACGCCGAGCTGGCGCACATCTTCACCAAGGAGGCCAAGACCTTCGGCATCAAGGTCGAGGGCCAGGTCAGCTTCGACTTCGGCGAGGCCTTCCGCCGCAGCCGCGCCGTCGCCGACGGCCGGGTCAAGGGCGTCCACTACCTGATGAAGAAGAACGGCATCACCGAGTACGACGGCTGGGGCACGTTCGTCGACGACCACACCCTCCAGGTCGCGCTCAGCGGCGGCGGCTTCGACGTCGTCACGTTCGACCACTGCATCATCGCGGCCGGCGCCACCACCCGCCTCCTGCCCGGCACCAGCCTGAGCGAGCGCGTGGTCACCTACGAGGAGCAGATCCTCACCGAGCAGCTGCCCGAGAGCATCATCATCGCGGGCGCCGGCGCGATCGGCGTCGAGTTCGCCTACGTGCTGCACAACTACGGCGTGAAGGTCACCATCGTCGAGTTCCTGGACCGCGTGGTGCCGCTGGAGGACGTCGAGGTCTCCACCGAACTCGCCAAGCAGTACCGCAAGCTGGGCATCGAGGTGCTGACCTCGACCCGCGTCGAGTCGATCGACGACAGCGACCCGAACGCCAAGGTGCGCGTCACCGTCACCAAGGACGGGCAGCAGCAGGTGCTGGAGGCCGACAAGGTGCTCCAGGCGATCGGCTTCGCGCCGCGCGTCAACGGCTACGGCCTGGAGAACGCCGGCGTCAAGCTCACCGACCGCGGCGCCATCGCGGTCGACGGCCGCGGCCGCACCAGCGCCGGGCACATCTTCGCGATCGGCGACGTGACCGCCAAGCTGATGCTGGCCCACGCCGCCGAGACGATGGCCGTGATCGCCGCCGAGACCATCGGCGGGGCGGAGACCATGGAGGTCGACTTCGCCATGATCCCGCGCGCCACCTACTGCCAGCCGCAGATCGCCTCCTTCGGCTACACCGAGGCCCAGGCCCGCGAGCTCGGCTACGACGTCAAGGTCGCCAAGTTCCCCTTCACCGCCAACGGCAAGGCGCACGGTCTCGGCCACCCGATCGGCTTCGTCAAGGTGATCTGCGACGACACCCACGGCGAACTGCTCGGCGCCCACCTGATCGGCCCCGAGGTCACCGAGCTGCTCCCCGAGCTGACGCTCGCCCAGCAGTGGGACCTCACCGTCCACGAGGTCGCCCGCAACGTCCACGCGCACCCGACGCTCGGCGAGGCCGTCAAGGAGGCCATCCACGGCCTGGCCGGCCACATGATCAACATGTGACGTCCGCCGCGTGAGGACGGCTCCCGGGGTCCGAAGGCAGCCTCGGGAGCCGTCGTGCGGGTGAGCGGCGTGCGCACGGAAAACGGTTGGCACGCGGTGTGCCCGGGGCGTTAACCTCGGTGGCATGGACGTCATGGACCGAAGCACCACCGCAGCCGCGCGAGCGACCAGCTCGCCGGTTGCCGCCGCCTGACGTACCCCCTCCCCCCGGCGACCGGAAACGGTCCGCCGGTGGTGCCTTCGAGGTGTTCCCTCCTCGGTTCCGACGATCGCGTGGACTCGTTGTCCGGTGCCTCCGCCCGGCCCGCACGCGAAGGAGCCACCCCATGAACACCGACCAGCTCGTCCGTACCTTCATCGAGTACTACGAGGACCGCGGCCACCACCGCATCACCGGCTCGACCCTGCTGCCCCCGCCCGGAGACCCGGTGCTGTTCACCACCTCCGGCATGCACCCCCTCACGCCCCACCTGGAAGGGCGCCCGCACCCGCTCGGCCGGCGCCTGGTCAACGTGCAGCGCTGCCTGCGCACCACGGACCTCGACGAGGTCGGCGACCGCACCCACCTGACCGTCTTCGAGATGCTCGGCACCTGGTCCCTCGGCGACTACGAGGGCCCGCAGAGCCTCGACTGGGGCTACGGGCTGCTCACCGACGGCCTCGGCGTCGACCCCGGCCTGCTCCACGTCACCGTCTTCGGCGGCGACGACCGGGTCGGCCCCGACACCGGCTCGCTGGAGCTCTGGCAGGACCGCGGCGTCCCGGTCGAGCTCACCGTCGAGGACAACTGGTGGTCCAACGGCCCGACCGGGCCCTGCGGCCCCGACTCCGAGATCTTCCTGTGGACCGGCGACACCCCGCCGCGGTCGACGCCCACGCAGGACGACCGCTGGGTCGAGGTGTGGAACCACGTCATGATGCGCCACCGCCGCCTCGACGACGGCTCGCTCGTCCCGCTCCCGCAGCGCAACGTCGACACCGGCCTCGGCCTGGAACGGCTCTCCTCGCTGCTCCAGGGCCGCGGGTCGGTCTTCGAGTGCGACGTCTTCGACCCCTGGCGCCGCCTCCTGCCGACCCTCTGGGAGCTCGACGAGCCGTCCCTTCGCCTCGTCTCCGACCACCTCCGCTCGGGCATCGTCGTCATCGGCGACGGCGTCCGCCCGTCCAACACCGGCCGCGGCTACGTCCTGCGCCGCCTGCTGCGCCGGGTGCTCACCGTGCTGCGCCGCGACGACCCGCAGCGCGGACTCGGCGACCTGCCGGACGAGTTGATCCGCCACACCCTGGACCGCTTCCGCCAGGACGTGGACCCGGACGTCGTCCGCCGGACCCTCCTCGACGAGGAGCACCGCTTCGGCCGGCTCCTGGACCGCGGCCGGCAGGTGCTCTCCCGCCCCCGCTTCCGCGGCCCGCTCACCGAGGACGACCTCCACTACCTCCACGACACCCACGGCCTGCCCCGCGAGCTCGTCCTGGACCTCCGGCCGCGGTGACCCGGCCGGGACGGTGGATCCCCGTGCCGGGCGGCGGGGATCCATCGTCCCGGCGCCCGGCGGGTGGCGGGCGGCCACGGAGGCGGGGTGGAACGTTTCGGCGTCCTCGGGAGATGCTCGTCACCGACATGTCCCGAGCACTGCGACGGCCAGGAGGCACGAGTGACGACCAGGACCACCAGCGAGGCGCCCGGCACGGACGTCGACGTGCTGATCATCGGTGCCGGCATCTCGGGCATCGGCGCCGCCTGCCACCTCAAGGCGCGCCGCCCCGGCACGTCCTTCGCCGTCCTGGAGGCGCACGACGCGATCGGCGGCACGTGGCGCCAGTTCCGCTACCCCGGGATCCGGTCCGACTCGGACATGCCGACCTTCGGGTTCGGCTTCCGGCCGTGGACGAGCCGGAAGTTCCTCGCGGACGGCGACAGCATCCTGGACTACCTGCGGGAGACCGTCACCCGGTTCGGGATCGCCGGGCGGATCCGCTTCGGACACCGGGTGACCGGCGCGGAGTTCTCGTCGGAGACGGGACGCTGGACGGTCACCGCCGAGACGGCCGGGAGCGCGGCGCCGGTGACGCTCACCGCCCGCTTCCTCTTCCTCGGCACCGGGTACTTCGACCACGAGGCGGGCTACGCACCGGAGTTCACCGGCCTCGACGACTTCGAGGGCCGGGTCGTCCACCCGCAGCACTGGCCGCAGGACCTCGACCACGAGGGCAAGCGCGTCGTCGTGATCGGCAGCGGCGCCACCGCCGTCACGCTCGTCCCGGCGCTGGCCGTCCGCGCCGGGCACGTCACGATGCTCCAGCGCTCGCCCGGCTACGTGCTCTCGGCCCGGGCCGAGGACGGCATCGCCGCCGTGCTGCTGCGGCTGCTCGGCCCCCGGCTCGCCCACCGGATCGTGCGCCGCAAGAACATCCTGCTCGGCCGCGGCCTCTACCGGGCCTGCATGCGCGCGCCGAAGCTGATGCGCCGCGTGCTGATCGCCGACGTCCGCCGCCGGCTGCCGAAGGACTTCGACGTCGACACGCACTTCACGCCGCGCTACGACCCGTGGGAGCAGCGGCTGTGCATCGTGCCCGACGGCGACCTGTTCAAGGCGATCTCGGCCCGGCGGGCCTCGGTGGTCACCGACCGGATCGAGCGGTTCACCAGGACGGGCGTCCTGCTCGCCTCCGGCCGGGAGCTCGCCGCCGACCTCGTGGTGACGGCCACCGGGCTGACCCTGTCGCCGTTCGGCAAGGTGCGGCTGAGCGTCGACGGGCGGCCGGTCGACCCGGCGGACACGACGGTCTACAAGGCGATGATGCTCTCCGGCGTGCCCAACCTCGCGTTCGCCTTCGGCTACACCAACCTCTCCTGGACGCTCAAGGTCGACCTCGTCTGCCGGCACTTCTGCCGCCTGCTCGACCACATGGACGCCCACGGGCACGGCATCGTCGAACCCGTCCTGGACGATCCGCTCGTGGAGCGCGTGCCGTTCCTGGACCTGAGCTCCGGCTACGTCCAGCGCGGGATCGCGGCCTTCCCGCGGGCGGGCACGCGCGGGCCGTGGACGGTCGAGATGGCGTACGAGAAGGACGTCGAGCGGCTGGTCGAGGGGCCGGTGACGGACCGGGCGCTGCGGTTCACGGCCGTCAAGTCGCCCTCGGCGGAGGCCCGCTGAGCCAGGGCGTGTCCAACGGGTCGAAGGACACGCCCTACGCGGACCAGTCGGGCGCGTCCGCCGCGGCGAGCGCGTCCCACGCGGGCGCGCCGCCGGGGAGGGGCCAGGCGACGGTGGGCGCGCTCTCCAGCTCGGCCCGGGCGGCGGCCTCGCCGAGCGCGTGCAGCGCGGCCCGGCGGGCGCGGTCGCCGTGGCGTTCGAGGCGCGGCACGCGCGCCGCGGCCTCGTCGGCCCGGCGGGTGCGCCGCGCCGGGTCCAGGCCGCGGGTGAGCACCACGTACGGCGGGCGGACGCCCTCGGCGCGGGCGGCCAGCAGCCGGTCGTGGCCGTCGAGGAGGACGTAGCCGTCCAGGGCGCTGACCCGCCAGAGCAGGACGGGGGCGAGGGTCCCGTCGCGGACGTGCTTGCGGTGTGCCCTGACCCTGGCGTCGGCCGGGTCGCCCGGCGGGCGCAGCGGGACGACGCCGTTCCAGCCGGGGCAGTCCCAACCGACGTGGGCGGCGGGCCAGTCGGTGACGAGTTCCGCGGGGCGGGCGTCCGGCGGCAGGTCCCCGCTGCGCAGGAGCCACCGGCCGGCGTGCAGGGGCCCGTGCGCCGCCCGTTCGAGGTGGTCGGCGAACTGGTGCAGCCAGTCGGGCCGCCGGCGCATGCAGGCCGAGCTGATGGGCGGGACCGGCGACCGGTACCGGCCGGTCCGGTGCACCGCGACGCCCCAGTGGCCGGGCTCGATCCGGCCGAGGAGCAGCGTCGTGACGCCCTGCCGGAGCACCAGTCGGCCGCCGTCGGCGCACTCGACCCGCAACCCTGGCTCACGCGGCCCGGCGGCGTCGAGCGAGAGCGCGGGGCGGTGGGTGTCGTACGAGAGGTCGTTTCGTCGCGCGCGCATGGCGGCGCTCACCCTACTACCGGTGACGGGTTGTCCGTTGGCGCGGAGGGAAGCGAAACTGGGGCCCGTGGACATGGGGATCTCAGGTTTCAGCCCGACCTTTCTCGTCGGGATCGACGCGGTTCGGCAGCGGCACGCCGCCCGCCTGGCGGGGCTCGTCGGGCGGCGGCTGACGGGGTTCGCCGTGGTGCGCTTCGCCGAGGACGGGGACTGGTTCGCCGACTGCCCGGTGGTGCTGGACTTCGACGGCGCCCGGGTGGAGATCTGCCACTCGAAGCTCCACGACCTCTCGATCGGCTGGGACACGATCGACACGTCCGCGGCCGTCTCGGGGTGGGAGCAGTCCGAGTTCACGCCGCAGTGGTCCCACCGGGACGACCGCCTCGAACCGTTCGTCGGCCGGGAACTGCGCGGCGTCGCGCTCGTCGAACGGCGACCGCCGTCGGGGCGCTGCTACCTGGACGTCGGCACGGTCGGGGTGGAATTCGACTTCGGCGACGGTCACGAGGCGCGCCGCCTGCGGATCGTCAACGGCCTCGACGAGAACGGGATCGAGCTCGGGGAACCGGAGCCGGGCTCCGTCCGGCACGAGCTCGGCGGCTGAGCCGGCCGGGCGGGGTCAGGGCGCGCTCCCGCTCGGTCCGGTGGCCGTCCCGCTGCCGTCCGTTCGGTGCGCCAGGTCGGGGGCGTCCGGTCTCCCGGGCCCCGCATCGCACCGAACCCGAGCGATCGGCTTTCGGTGCTCCCCCGATGAGAACGACCTGGCGCACTCCGCCAACTCTGGATTCGATCACCGCGAAGCACAAGTGAATCCCTGTGGACCACACCTCGTAGCATCACTGAGATGTTGAACCTCGAACGCCTGCGGGTGCTGCACGCGGTGGCGACGACCGGATCCGTCGTGGGCGCCGCACGGCTCCTGCACGTCACCACCTCGGCCGTCTCGCAGCAGATGGCACGGCTCGAACAGGAGACCGGCACTGACCTGGCGGAACGTCAAGGCCGAGGCATCCGCCTGACCGAGGCCGGTACCCTCCTCGCCGGGCAGGCCGCGGAACTCCTCGAACAGGCCGAGCGCATCATGGCGACGATGGCGCAGCACCGCGGAACGGTGGCCGGCAGCCTCACGATCGCCGCCTTTCCCACCGCCGCCCGCGCGCTGCTCCCGCCCGCTCTGCGGGCCCTGCGGTCGCGGTACCCGGAGCTGACGGTGTCGGCGCGGGAACAGGAGCCCTGCGAAGCCGTCCCGGCGGTGCGGCGCGGACTGCTCGACCTGGCCGTGGGCGAGGACTGGACCGACGATCCGCGGTCCTTGCCCCAGGGGCTGGACCGCCGCGCTCTCCTCGACGACACCTACGACGTCGCCCTGCCCCCGGAGCACCGGCTCGTCGGCCGCCGGGCGCTGAGCCTGGACGACCTCGCCGATGAGGACTGGATCACCTCGAGAGACGGGCAGCTGTGCCACGAATGGCTGGTGCGCAGCCTCGGGAGGGCCCGTATCGCCCACACCGCCTCGGAGCACGCGACGCAGATGGCGCTGGTGGCGGCTGGACTCGGCATCGCCATCATCCCGCACCTCGGACGTGAGCCGATCACCGCTCCGGTGCGGTTCGTGCCCGTGGCGGATGCCCCGCGGCGCCGGGTCTTCGCCGTGTGGCGGTCCACGTCGGCCGCGCGTCCCGCCATCGGCGCCGTGGTCGATGCCCTGGTCGAAGCCTGCTCGGCCGTCCAAGGGCGACCGTAGAAGGCCCCCGCCGATCCGGTGCCGCCGGGCTCGGGGCCGCCACCGGTGCGGCCGCTGCCGCCTCGGCCGCGTGCGGCCGGCGGACCTACCGCGCCGGCTCCAGTGCCTGGCGGCGGTCCACGTAGTCGGCGAGGAGGGTGAAGAGCAGGGCCGGGTCCTCGAACGGGAGGCCGTGTCCGCCGGGGAGCTCGACGTATTCGGCTCCCTCGACGGCGGCGGCCAACTCGCGCTGGTGGTGGGTCGGGACGATCCGGTCGTCCGCGCTCGCCACCACGAGGGTGGGGGCGGTGACGCGGCCCGCCGCCTCGCGCAGGTCGACGCGGGAGTCCAGGTCGATCTGGCCGAGCACGCGGTCGTCGAGCATGGCCGTGAAGCCGGCGGCCATCTCGGCGAACTGCTCCTCGTCGAGGGCGCCGAGCAGGCCGGGCCCCATCGCGGCGAGGATCAACTCGCGGGCCAGGAGGCCCGGGTCGGTGCGCAGCAGGCGCGCCCACAGGTCGAACATGAACGCCTCGCGCGGCGTCGTCCGGAGCCAGCCGGCGTGCAGGGCGAGCGAGGTGACGGCCCCGGGGTGCCGGGCGGCTACGGCCGTGGCGACGACGGCGCCGATCGAGTGGCCGGCCAGGTGGAAGCGGTCGAGGCCGGCCGCGCGGGCGGTGGCGGCGACCCGGTCGGCGAGGTCGTCCAGGTCGAGCGGTGCGGGGTCCGTGGCGGTGGCGCCCGCGCCGGGCAGGTTCGGGGCGACGACGGTGTACCGGTCGCGCAGGAGGTCGATGAGACCGCCCCAGTTGGAGGTGGCGTCGGCGCCGGTGCCGTGGATCAGGACGAGGCCCGGTCCGGACCCGGCGACGACGTGGTCGAGCGGTGCGCGGCTGGACATGGGGTGCCTCCGGGAGTGGCGGGGAGTGGGAATAGCAGAGACCTTACATGTAACAGAGCCCTGATAGTCAACAGGGCTCTTATGAATATCAGGGGTCTGTCATGAGCCAGGGTGCGATGAGCCGGTGGCGTAGGATCGCCCCCATGGAGATGCCGCTCACCGAACGCCTCGGCCTGCACATCAAGCGGGTCGAACAGGAGCTGATGGCGGCCAAGCACGCGGCGCTCCGGCCCCTCGGGCTGACGGTGCCGCAGTACGTCGCGCTCTACACGCTCGACGAGCACCCGGGCCTGTCCGCCGCCGCGCTCGCCCGCGCCTGCCTGGTCACGCCGCAAACCATCGCCACCGTGCTCGCCAACCTCGAAGCCAAGGCCCTGATCACCCGGCGGCCGCACCCCTGGCACCGCAAGGTGACGGAGCTGCGCCTCACCGAGGAGGGAAAGGCCCTGCTGGTGCGCGCCGACGCGGAGGCCGTCGCCATCGAACGCCGGATCGCCGACGGCTTCAGCGCCGAGGAACGCGCCCTGCTCGTCGACCTCCTGGCCCGCGCGTCGAACCGCCTGAGCGCCGAGCCGTCGCCGGCGGCGCCCGGCGACTGACCCGGTGGCCGGCCCGGCGCCCGGCGACTCGCCCCGCCGTCAGGGCCCTTCGCATGCGGCGCAGTCCGGGGCGGCGCCCGGCTGTACGATGCGCGCCGAGCGAGTGGAGGAGCCGGGGTGTACTGGGCCGGACTGTTGTTGTGCGTCCTGCTGGGCGGGGAGATCGGCGCGATCGTGGCGGGCATCGCCGCCGACGACGTCGGGACGACCGTCACGCTGACGGTGGTCGGCGCGAACCTGGTGCCGTGGACGGCGTTGGGGGCCATCGCCCTGCTCGTCGCCGGCTCCCGGCGGCGCGCGGCGGCGGGCACGGAGCCGCCCCGGCTGGAGCCGGCGATGGCGCGGATCGAGGCGTCCCGGGCGACCGGCGAGGGCCCGGACATCCCGCTGCGCCTGGACCTGACGGTCGCGCCGACGGGCGGCCGCGCGTACCGGGCCGACGCGACGGTGGTCGTGAACCTGATGGACCTGGACGACTTCCGGGTCGGGCGCACCGTCGTGGTGGACCACGATCCGGCGCGGCCGTGGGACGTCCGGGTGCGCCGGCGGCCGGGGGCGGAGTTCGCCGGGCGGGTCGCGCTCACCAAGATCGACACCGCGCCGCCGGAGACCCGGCAGAGCGCACCGCGGGTGTCCGCCGCCGCGGGCGGCCGGGGCGCCCGGGCGGCGCGCTTCGGGCTGATGGCGACCGGGGTGGGGGCGCTGCTCTCGCTGGTGCCGTTCCACGGCCTCTACTGATCCACTGCCGGGGGCGTGGCCGGCCGT
The DNA here is from genome assembly GCF_042733235.1 of Kitasatospora sp. NPDC059722. Classification (NCBI taxonomy): domain Bacteria; kingdom Bacillati; phylum Actinomycetota; class Actinomycetes; order Kitasatosporales; family Streptomycetaceae; genus Kitasatospora; species Kitasatospora sp. NPDC059722. The sequence goes on along the minus strand of NZ_JBHWGD010000007.1, from coordinate 76,201 downwards.
TCGCGGCCGACCGGTCGCTTACCAGCGCAGGAGCAGGCCGGTGGCGGCGAGGTGGTCGAGTACCTGCCGGGCGGCGGGGCTGGCGCGCGGGTGGTCGCCGTGGGTGAGGTGGGCGATCTCGGCGATCTCACCGTGCGGTGCGGGGACGCCGGTGTGGTCGGCGGTGTAGCAGGCGGTGCGGACGACGGTTCCGGCGGGCTTGCCGTCCGCCGGGGCCCGCGTGATCAGCAGCGGCGCGACGGTCGCCGGGTCGAGGGCGACGCCGAGTTCCTCGCGGACCTCCCGGACGAGGGCCTGTTCGTCGGTCTCGCCGGGCTCGGGTTTGCCGCCGGGCAGGTAGTACAGCTCGCGGCCCCGGGTGCGGGCGGCGAGGAGACGGCCGTCCTCGACCCGGATCCAGGCGACCTTGTCGATGACCGTGTTCGTACGCGGGCCGAAGTCCATGGCGGGTTCCTCAGGAAGAAGGGGAGCGGGCCCGGTCGGGCCCGCCCCCATCAGGGTCAGAACGGCTTGGTCGGCAGGTACTTGCCGTCCAGGGTGATGACGGCGCGCTCGCCGCCCTCGGGGTCGGCGACCTTCTTCACGTCGAGCTTGAAGTTGATCGCGGAGATGATGCCGTCGCCGAACTCCTCGTGGACCAGGGCCTTCAGGGTGGTGCCGTAGACCTGGAGCATCTCGTAGAAGCGGTAGATCGTCGGGTCGGTGGGGACGGTGCCGGGGATCGAGCCGCGGGTCGGGATGGTCTGGAGGAGCATCACCGCGTCCTCGTCCAGGCCCAGCAGCTCGGCGACGGCCTTCGCGGAGGACTCCGGCAGGGCGTGCTGGCCGAGGACGGCGGCGGTGGTGAAGGCGACCGACAGGCCGGAGACGTCGGCGATCTGCTGCCAGGAGAGGTCCTTGCGGGTCTTGGCGTCGACGGCGGCGACGGCGAGGGCCTGGCGGGCGGTCGGGTCGAACTGGGCGTGCACCACGGGTGGTTCCTTTCGGTGGGCGCCGCTCACGCGCGTCGTGCGCGCGGTGCGGGCGGGATCATGGGGGCCGGGAGGCGCCGAACGGGGCCGCCCGGAAGTGGAGTCGGCGTCAGGCGGCGAGCGGGGCGGTGGCCCGGAGTTCCTCGACGCGGCCGGTGGCGATGTCGAAGACCCAGCCCCGCAGGGTGATCCGGCCCCCGGCCAGGGCGCGGGCCACCGACGGGTGGGTGGCGAGGTTCGCCAGCTGGGCGAGCACGTTCTGCCGGACCAGGGCCGGCACGTCCTCGGTGGTGGCGGTGCGGGCCACCGAGGCGTCGGCGAGCCGCAGCCAGTCGGCGACGGCCGGCGCACCGCTCAGGTCGTGGCCGTGGGCGAGCGCCGTCATGGCACCGCACGCGGAGTGGCCGCAGACGACGACCTCCCGCACGCCCAGCGCGGCGACGGCGTACTCGATGCTCGCCGCGACGCCGTCGGCGCCGGGGGTGTAGGCGGGCACGAGGTTGCCGGCGGTGCGGATGACGAACAGCTCGCCGGGCTCGCACCCGGTGATCAGCTCGGGGACGACGCGGGCGTCGGAGCAGCCGATGAACAGCGTGTGAGGTGCGTGGTGGGCGGCCAGGTGGGCGAAGAGCTCCTTCTTGGCCGGGAAGACGTCCCGCTGGAACTGCGCGAGGCCCTCGGTGAGGTCGGGCATGAGGTCACTCCCTTTCATGGCGGCCGGGCATTCATGACGGCCGGGCTTTCGTGCGGCCGGGGCTTTCGTGTGGCCGGGCCTTCGCAGCGGCCCGGCCCGTCGGGCCTTGGTGAGATCCACCATGCATGACCTGTACCTATAGTGTCCAAGACGCATGAACCATGGTTTCCATCGATGCTGTCTATAGTTGCTCCATGGCCCTGGAACTGCGCCACCTGCGCTACCTGCTCGCCGTGGCCGACCACGGCAACTTCACCCGTGCCGCCGAAGAGCTGCACATCTCCCAGCCGACGCTGTCCCAGCAGGTCAAACAGCTCGAACGGACCCTCGGCACGCAACTGCTGGACCGCACCGGCCGCACCGTGCGCCTCACCGACGCCGGCGAGGCGTACGCCCACCACGCGCGCGGCGCACTGCGGGACCTCGCCGCCGCCGAGCGGGCCGTCCACGACGTGCAGGACCTCTCGCGCGGCCGGCTGCGGCTCGCCGTCACCCCGACGTTCACCGCCTACCTCGTCGGCCCGCTCGTTGCCGAGCTCCACATCCGCCACCCCGGCATCGCCCTGACCGTGCGGGAGGCGACCCAGGACCGCATCGAAACCGGCTTGCTGGCCGACGAGTTCGACCTCGGCATCGCCTTCGAGGGCCCCCACCCGGCGGGCCTCACCGCCACCGCGCTGTTCACCGAGACGCTCACCTTGGTCACCGGCCCGCACCACCCCGCCGCCGACCCGGCCGGCCGGCCGCTGCCGGTCCGGGAGCTCGCCGATCGGCAACTCGCCCTGCTCAGCGCGGATTTCGCCACGCGTGGCCACATCGACGGGTACTTCGCGCGGCACCGCATCAGCCCGCGCATCGCCGTCGAGGCCGACTCCATCCAGGCGCTCACCGAGGTCGTGCAGCGCACGCCGCTCGCGACCGTTCTGCCCGACGCCGTCACCCACGACCACCCCCGCCTCGCCCCCGTCCCGCTCGACCCGGCCCTCCCGACCCGCGCCGTCGCCCTCCTGCGGCGCACCGACGCCTACGAGAGCGCCGCCGCCCGGGCCTTCACCCGCCTCACCCACGACCTCGTCCGCATGCGCGGCTACCCGCCCGTCGCCTGAGCCGCCCGGGCCGCCTGAGCCGCCCGGGCCGCCCGAGTACCGCCCACTGCGGTGTGCCTCCGGACCGCCCCTGTGTGGTTGATCTAGATTGCCCCGCTATGAGCGAAAAAGAGGGAATCGCCCGCCGGTCGGTGCTCAAGGCCGTCCCCGCGGCCGCCGTCCTCGTGGCGGCGTCTGACGGGCTCTTCGCCGGCCGGAGCACGGCGGCACCCCCGGCCGCCCCGCCGGTCGATCCGCCGCTCGCCCCGCCGCCGGGGGAGTTCCCCCAGCCGGTCGTGTGGGCCTCGCAGCCGGTGCCCGGCTCGTCCGCACGGGTCGTCGAGCGCACCCTCGACGTGCGCTTCACGGACGTCGCCGTCCCGGGCTGCGGCCGGGTCACCACGCGCACCTACAACGGGACGATCCCGGGCCCGACCCTGCGCGTGCGCGGCGGCGACACCCTGCGGCTGACGCAGGTCAACGGCCTGCCGCCGAACCCGGCCCACACCGGCGACCACAACCGGCCGCACGACTTCAACAGTTTCAACCTGCACACCCACGGACTGCACGTCTCCCCGTCCGGCGACGCCGACAACGTCCACCGGGCGTTCGCGCCGCGCACCGCCGACGAGGTCGCCGCCGGCGCCCCGGAGCCGCGCTACGTGACGACCGTCGACGTCCCGCCGGACCACCCGGCCGGCACCCACTGGTACCACCCCCACCTGCACGGGGCCACGTCCGTGCAGATCGTCGGCGGCATGGCCGGGGTCCTCGTCGTCGAGGGCGACGTCGACGAGGTGCCGGAGATCGCGGCGGCGGCCGACATCGTCGTGTGCGTCAACGAACTCCGGCTCAAGGACGGCCGGGTGCCCGACTTCACGTCGGGCGGCGCGCTCGCGGCCGTGCCCGCCACCTACACCGTCAACGGCGCCGTCAACCCCACCCTCACGCTGCGCCCGGGCGAGGTGCAGCGCTGGCGACTCGTCGCCGCCACCGCCTTCGGGGCATTGTCGCTCCAAGTCACGTGTGGCGAATCGAAATTGACGCTGCATCAGATCGCTCAGGATGGTGTGACCTTCCCCGCCGTCGTCGCCTCCGACACCGTGACCCTCGCCATGGGCAACCGCGCCGACGTCCTCGTCCAGGGCTGCGAGCCCGGCACGTACGAACTGCGCGCCGCCGGAGTGTCCGCTCCCCTGATGACGGTCGAGGTGGCGGGCCCGCCCGTCGAGCCGCCGATGGCCCTGCCGACCGCGCTTCCGCCCGGCAAGCCCTTCCTCGACGAGCGCGACGTCGCCAACCCGGACGCGGACCGCGAAGTCGTGTTCCACGTCGACCCGGGCGTCTTCGCGGCCCCGTTCCCCAACGCCTTCCGCTGCCTGGGCACCCACCCGACCCCCGCGGCCGACCCCGCCGGCGATGCCGTCCGCGACCCGGCCTACGGCCTCTTCGACCCGCGGCACGTCAACCACACGCTGAAACTCGGCACCGTCGAGCGGTGGACGGTCCGCACCGACGAGACCAACCCCGCCTTCAACCACCCCTTCCACCTGCACACCAACCACGTCCTCGTCACCCACCGCAACGGCACGCGGCTCGACCCGCCGGTCTGGCACGACACCGTCGGCCTGGCCGGCGGCAAACCCGGCGACCGCGTCACCTTCCTCGTCCGGTACGAGGACTTCACCGGCCGCACGGTCGCCCACTGTCACCAGCTCCAGCACGAGGACCTCGGCATGATGCAGATCGTCGAGTACGTCGAGGACGTCGAGGACGTCGAGGACGTCGAGTAGGCGGGTCGGCGGCATCCGCGCCACCGGACGGGTGGATTGCGGGGGCGGCGGCGCACTGCGGCGGCCGCGCCGGGTATGGGCCGTCGACTACTCGGCGCCGTGCGGCGGACGGCGGCGCCGCCGGATCCCGGGCACGGCCCGGACGAGGGAGGACCTTCATGCATCGTCACGCCGCAGCCCGGCGGACCGTCCCCGGGCCAGGCCGGACCGCCGCCCGGCCGGGGCTGCGCACCGCGGCCCCGCTGCTGGCCACCGCGCTGCTCGCCGGGTGCACGTCCGCGGCCGGCACCGGTCCCGAGGCCGCCCCCACCCCGAGCGCCTCGTCCGCCCCGGCCACCGCGCCGCCCGCGCAGCAGGCGCCCCAGCTGACCGATCAGCAGGTGTCCTCCGCCGTGGACAAGATCGACGGCTACGTGCAGGACGCCATGGCGAAGACGGGCGTCCCGGGCGTGTCGCTGGCCGTCGTCTACAAGGACAAGGTCATCCACGCGAAGGGCTTCGGGGTCCGCCAGCTCGGCCGGCCGGAGCCGGTCGACCCGGACACGGTGTTCCAGCTCGCCTCGGTCTCCAAGCCGATCTCCTCGACCGTGGTCGCCGGCGTGGTCGGCCAGAAGGCGGTGCGGTGGGACGACCCGGTCACGAAGTACGACCCGGGCTTCGCGCTGGCCGACCCGTGGGTGAGCAGCCACGTGACGATCGCCGACTTCTTCTCGCACCGCAGCGGCCTGCCGGACCACGCCGGAGACCTGCTGGAGGACCTCGGCTACCCGCGCGACTACATCCTCCAGCACCTGCGCGACCAGCCGCTCTCGCCGTTCCGCGCGAGCTACGCCTACACCAACTACGGCCTGACCGAGGCGGCCGTGGCCGTGGCCAAGGCCAAGGGGGTGGCCTGGGAGGACCTGGCGGCGGACGTCCTCTACAAGCCGCTGGGGATGAACTCCACCAGCTCCCTGCGCTCCGCCTACGACAGCGCGGCGAACAAGGCGACGCCGCACGTCAAGACGGCCGGCGGCTGGCAGGTCAGCACCACCGAGAACGCGGACCCGCAGTCGCCGGCCGGCGGTGTGAGCTCCACCGTCGACGACCTCACCCGGTGGATGCGGATGCAGCTCGCGGACGGCACCTTCGAGGGCAAGCAGATCGTCGACCCGGCGGGTCTGAACGAGACCCGGGTGCCGCAGATCGTGAGCGCCCCGCCGAGGTCCCCGGCGGGCAACGCCGGCTTCTACGGCCTCGGCTGGAACGTCACCTACGACACCCTGGGCCGGCTCCGGCTGAACCACTCCGGCGGCTTCGACCTGGGCGCGGCCACCGTGGTGACCCTGCTGCCGACCGAGCAGCTCGGGATCGTCGTCCTGACCAACGGCCAGCCGATCGGCGTCCCGGAGGCGGTGGCCGAGGAGTTCTTCGACCTCGCCCAGTACGGGCGGGAGACGGTCGACTGGCTCGGCCTGTTCGGCAAGCTCCTGCCGGGCCTCTCGGCGCCCGCCTCCTCGCCGACCGACTACGCGAAGCCGCCGGCCGGCGCCACCCCGGCGAAGCCGAACGCGGCCTACACGGGGACGTACGCCAACGGCTACTACGGGCCGATGACGGTGAGCGAGCAGGGCGGCGGGCTGGTGATGAGCCTCGGACCGGACAACCAGCAGTTCCCGCTCCAGCACTACAACGGCGACGTCTTCAGCTACCAGAGCAAGGGCGAGAACGCCGTCGGCCTCACCGGCCTGACCTTCACCATCGGCGCCGACGGTCGGGCCTCGACCGCGGTGGTCGAGCAGTTCAGCCACGAGGGCCTCGGGACCTTCACCCGCAGCGGCTGACCTCAGGGCGAGGGGCAGAGGGGTTGGGGGCCGTGCCCGTCCACGCAGACGGCCGAGGTCGGGAGGATCTCCGCGGTTCCATTGGTCCGCGACCGCCGCCGGCCCGCTGCTACCGTCGCCGGGTCGCGCCCGCATCGAGGAGACGAGCCCCAGCGTGTCGAACGCACCCGTGATCCGCAGCGACGTCCCGGGGTCCTTCGCCCGGGGCGTCTTCCACGAGCGCCACCCCGAACTCGTCCGGCGCCTGCTCGCGGCCCTGCCCTACGGGCCGGGGGAGCGGGCGGCGGTCGAGCGGCTGCTCGTGGAGAGCACGACCGGGGTGCTGGAGCCGCTGGGGGACGGTGCGCCGGACGCCGCCCGCTGGGAGGAGTGGGGCGCGGGGCTGTGGGGCACGCCGTGGGAGGAGGCGCCGTTCCTCTGGGCGGAGAGCTACTTCTACCGGCGGCTGCTCGACGCCACCGGGTACTTCAGGCCCGGGGCGTGGCAGGGCGTCGATCCGTTCGCGCCGTTCAAGGGCGCGGAGCTGGCCGGGCCGGCGGTGGACGACGAACTCGCCGCTCTCGGCGGGCTCGACGGCCTCCCGGCGGCCCGACGGGCGGAGGCCCTGCTGTCGTCCGCGCTGTGGGGCAACCGGGCGGACCTGAGCTTCCAGCTCACCGCGGGGACCGGCGGGCCGGGCGCGTCCGACCTCGTCGCCGACGACAGCGCGGAGCTGTGGGCCGCGCTGGAGCGCACGCCGGGCGGGCGGGTCTGCGTCGTCGCGGACAACGCCGGCCGGGAACTGCTGCCGGACCTCGTCCTGATCGACCACCTCCTGGCCGCCGGGCGGGCCGCACAGGTCGTCCTGCACGTGAAGCCGCAGCCGTACTTCGTCTCGGACGCCACGCCGGCCGACGTCCTCGCCGCGCTGCAACGCCTGTGCACGGCACCGGAGCCGGCCGCCTCGGCGGTGGGCGAGCGGCTGTGGGAGGCGATGGCCGGCGGCACGCTCGCGGTCCGCACGCACCCGTTCTCCTGCGCGCCGCTGCCGTACGCCGACATGCCCGAGGACCTCCGGGCGGAGTTCGCCGGGGCGGCCCTGACGATCCTCAAGGGCGACCTCAACTACCGCCGCCTGGTGGGCGACCGCCGCTGGCCGCCGACCACCCGCTTCGCCGAGACGGCCGGGTACTTCCCGTCCCCCGTCGCAGCCCTGCGGACGCTGAAGTCGGACGTGATCGTCGGCCTCGACGCCCCCACCGTCGCGCGGCTCGACGGCACGGGGACGGCTTGGCGGACGAGCGGTCGCCACGCCGTCGTCCAGGTGCACGGGAACGGGTAGGTGCACGGGAACGGGTAGGCGCGCCCCCTGACGCGGCCACCCCGGGCCGGGGGGGCGGCGCCCGGGGGGGGCGGGTGGAAGCGGGCCCCCCCCCGCCGGCCGCCCCGCGCGGCCCC
>NZ_JBHWGD010000007.1:50376-68388 GCF_042733235.1 Kitasatospora sp. NPDC059722 | reverse complement strand
GCCCGCGCCCGGGGGCCCGGGCCCGGGTTGGGGCCCGGGTCCGGGGGCGCCCCCCCCCCGCCCCCGCCCCCCCGCGCGCCCCCCCGCGGCGAGCGGGGCGGTCAGGAGGAGACGGCCGCCTGCCAGTCGGCGAACGGGCTGTCCGCCTTGGCGTCGGTCTGGCGCCGCAGGTGGAGCCGGGCGTCGGTGCCGAGGGCGAGCACGACCACGCGGCCGGTGGCGTCGGTGGCCAGCGACGGCGCGCCGACGATCACCGAGCCGAGGTCCTGCCAGACCGTGGTGAAGGCGCCGTTGCCCTCGGTCTGGGTGGCCAGGCTGACGCCGCCGCCGCCGTTGCGCGTCGCGACGACGATGCGGCCGTTGGCGGTGACGGCGCTCGGGCCGTCCACGCCGACCGGGCCGCCGGTGGACGAGGAGACGGGGGTCCAGGTGGTGTCGGCCTGCACCCACTGGTTGACGGTCTTCCCGGTGTCGGGGTGCGAGAAGAGGATCTCCTTGCGGCCGCCGGCGGTCTGCGCGATGCCGATCGGCCCGGCCGGGGTGGGCCCGCTGAAGGCGGTGTCCGGGACGAAGGGGCCGTTCTTCGTGCTCTGTCGCCAGTGCAGGAGGTCGTGGCCGGACACGGTGGGGGCGAAGACGTCGATCAGGCCGTCGGTGCCCAGGCTCGCCGCGAGGCCGTCCTGGACCCACGCGCCGCCCAGGTCCGCCCAGGTGCCCGGCCAACTGCCGTCCTGCTGCTGGGTGACGGCGCTGACGCCGCCTCCGGCGTTGGGCACGAAGACGGTGAGCGCCCCGTTGGCGTTGGGCGTCACGACGGGCGAGCCGATCATCTCGCCGACGTCGTCGGAGTTGGGGTTGCCCAGCGAGGTCCAGGCGCCCCAGCCGCCGCCGACCGAGGTCTGCGCGAGCGTGACGATCTCGTCGTGGTTGTCGGTGCCCTTGTCGTCCGCCAGGCGGATGCCGAAGAGGTGGAGCAGGCCCTTGCCGTCCTTGACCACGGTCAGGTAGGGCGCGAACTGCCCGCCGCCGCCCAGGCCCGCCGGGCCGGTCCACGCCCCGCCGCTCGCGGTCTCCTTCCACTGCGAGGGCTGTCCGTTGACCACTGCGAAGGCGTTGAGCAGGCCGTTGCCGTCCTGGGCCGACCAGGTGGTGCCGTTGAACCAGCGCGGGTACGAGCGGAACTCGTACATCGCGTAGTGGTTCTGCCAGCTGGCCGCGCCGCTCTCGTGGAGCTCCGAGTCGTGCGGCAGGTAGTCGTCCTTGAAGACGCTCCACTTGGCCGAGGCCTGGCGCGGGTCCACGTTCGCCGGGCGCAGCCGGATGTTGTAGTCGCGGTAGTACCGCAGCAGGACGTTGCCCCGGGCGGGGTGGTAGCCGGCCGCCGCCTCGCCCGCGAAGCGCGCGGCGCCGCGGTGGTCGGAGTTGTCGCCGTAGTTGAGCGGGTCCGTGCGGTAGTCGTAGCCGGTTTCGTCGTGTCCCCTGCCCAGCGGGTAGACCTTCGGATCCTGCGCGAGCAGGATGCCCGGGTTGTACTGCCCCATCAGGTCGGTGAGGGCGGCGACCAGTTCTTCGTGGGTGTAGGTCTGGTTGTTGTAGGGGCGGTAGTCCGGCGTCGTGTCGGGGTGGGCCGGCGCGGTCCGGCACTCGTCGCCGTCCGTGCCCTGGCTGCCCACCGTCCGCTTGGGGTTCGGCGTGACGAGGTGCCCGTTTCCGTCGGGGACGGGGCCGATGTAGAGGTCGTCCAGCGAGGTCTCGCCGGCTGCGCCCGGGTCGCCGCTCTGGTAGAGCCGGAAGAAGACGAGGCGCACCGGGTTCGCGGTGCCGCGCAGGGTGTCGACCTCGACGGTCTTGCCGTTGCCGAGCGTGAGGGTGTCGAAGGCCCAGTCGTTCGCGACCCCGGCCAGTGTGGCGTGCGCGTCGCGCGCGCCCTCCTCGCGGTGCTGCGCGTAGAGGCACGCGCTCTCCGTGGTGGTGGCCTGCTCGCCCGACGTCAGGTAGACCGTCGTGGACGGAGCGTCGTACTGGCGGGCGAGGTCGGGGTTCATGAACAGGATGTCGTCGTCCTCGTGGGCGACGATCTGCAGGTAGCCGTTCGTGGGCGGTGCGGTGTCGGCCGAGGCCGAGCCGACGAGCGGTGTGATCGTCGCGGCGACCAGCGCCGTGGCGGCGCAGACGGCGGCCCGCCGGAATCCGGAACGCATTGGTGAAGTCCTCCCCGTCGGCGGACCTGGTGGTGTCGATGATCGTCCGCCGTCGGGGGAACTGTTCTGCAGGATACGAACGACTGTCAAATTCCCTGTGAGCTCCGAGTTTTGGTGAATTGAACCGAAATGGCAGGCTCTCGGCAGCCCGGCGAGGGCGACTTCAGAGCGCGAAGTCGAGCCGGACGAACGGGTCGTGGTGGATGTGGTCGAGTGGCACCCCGGTGCGGTACAGGGCCTCGGCCGCGCTCACGATCATCGGGCCGGGGCCGCTGACGTAGGCGTCGTGGTCCCGCCAGGGCCCGGCCGCCGCGAGGGCCGCGGGCAGGCGGAGGACGGCGCCGGGGGTGTCGTCGTCGTGGACGACGGGGTGCACCGTGAGCCAGGAGTACTGGTCGGCGAGCCGGCGGAGGGTGTCCAGGCCCAGCGGTCCGTCCGTGCCGCGCGTGCCCACGAAGACGTCGGTCCGCCGCCGGACCCCGTCCAGGACGGCCTGTTCGAGGAGGGCGAGGACCGGCGCGAGACCGGTGCCGCCCGCGACGCAGACGACGTCCCGGCGCGCGGCCGGGTCGAGGACCATGTCGCCGAGCGGCCGGCCGAGCCGGAGGACGTCGTCGACCCTCGCGCGCTGCACCAGGGCGGTGCTGACCGGGCCGCCCGTGACGGCACGGACGTGGAAGGTGACGGTCCCGTCCGGGCGCCGGGCGTTGGCGGGGGAGAAGTAGCGCCAGCTCTTCGGCCACCACGGCGTCGCCAGGCTCACGAACTGCCCGCCGGTGTACGGGTACGGCAGGTCGGTCCGCACGGTGATCTCCGCGAGGTCGCGGCCGTGCCGCCGGTGGTCCACGACGCGGGCGTCCCAAACGGCCGGACGCTCGGCGGCGTCGGCCGTGGCGGCCCCGTCCATGACTCCGGCGGCCGCGGTGTAGGCGCGGGTCCAGGCCGCCGCGACGGCCGGTGTCCAGGCGGAGCCGGCGAAGTGCTCCAGCGTGGCGAGCAGGCACTCGCCGACCGCCGCGTAGTGCGCGCTGAGGGCGCCGAACTTGCGGTGGTCGCGGCCCAGTTCGGAGCAGAACCGGACGAGGGTAGCGGGCTCGTCCACCAGGTCGACGACGAGCATGAGCGCGCGTACGAGCTTGTCGTGCTGGACCTCCATGTGCTCCGGGAACAGGTCACGGACCTGGGGGTAGCGCTGGAACAGGGTCGCGTAGAAGTGGCCCGGGAGGTCGGCGGCGTACGGCTCGACGGCGGCCCGGCTCGCCCGCAGCAAGGAGATCTCGTACGGGGAGACGATCGCTTCTGAGGCGCGGTCAGGGGAATTCATCGGCTCAGCGGGGTTTCTGATCGGGTATTGGGCGCGAAGCTTCACGCGTATCTCTCCGGTTGAATTCTTTGCGTTCTTCGCGGGGTGGGGCGGTCATTAAAAATCGGCCCATTCTGCCCACGGGCCCTATCGGATGTGCAAGCCGACGGGGTGAATCATTTGTGAAGCGCGATACTGGCTCGTAGTGACCGAGAGTGGTAAGGTCCGCCCGCGCGGGGCGCAAATGCGGAACCTGCCTGAACAATCCCGGCGGCCGGTTGCCGTACGGAGCGGTAGGTTCACCGGGGCGGCCGGAAATAACAATTCGCTCTCGGGGGCCGTCCGGGGCTGTCCGAAATTCCCCTTCGGGTCCTACGCTGCGGCGCGTGTCGATATTCCGAAGGCTCCGCGCTTCCGGTCCGCGGGTGCGGCCGGAACTCGATGACGTGCAACTCGGCCGCGTTCGGCGGCAAATGAATTCCGCCGGGCGGCTGGGGCCGGACGACATCCAGATCGACCAGGTCGACCGGCTGCTCCAGGAGTCCGCGCGGGACCCGGACCGCCGGGCGCACCGCTTCGCCGTGCTCGCCGAGACCGCCGCGCCCACGGCGTTCGCGCGGTCCTGGCGGCTGCGCCGGCGCGGCTCGGACCCGATGGTGTTCGAGGGCTGGGTCGAGCTGGTCCGCGGCCGGGCCGCCGGGCGGATGGACGACGCCAGGGCGGCCGCCGACCACTGCTACCGCGCCGCGGAGATCGCCCCGTCCGACCCCCTCCCCTGGGTGGTGCTGCTCGGGATCCTGCGCCTCATGCGGGCGGAGCCGCACCAGCTGTACGCCGTCTGGCAGGAGGTGACCGCGCGCGACCCCTGGAACCGCGAGGCCCACCTGCAGATGCTGCGCTACCTCTCGCCGGAGGAGTGCGGCTCACGCAGCGGCCAGCTCGACTTCGTGGAGACGCTCCGGGCCTCGGCGCCGCCGGTCTCGCCGTCCGTGGGCGTGGAGCTCGCGGCCCTCGTCGACGAGCACGACCGCACCGCCGCCAGGGGCGGCGTCGAGGCGCTGCTGGCCCGCCGCCTCTGGACGCACACCCGGGCCGCCGGCGCCCTGGACACGGCCCTGGCCACCTGGCCGCGCGAGGGCTACCTGCGGCACGCCGCGGCCCTGGCCGACCTGAACCTGCTGGCCTACGCGCTCGTGCAGGCCGGCCGCGTCCGCGAGGGCGGCGCCGTGTTCGGGGCGATCGGCGACACCGTCACCGCGTGGCCGTGGTCGCTCGACGGCGACCCGGTCGAGCGGTTCACCTACTGGCAGGCGAAGGCGCTCTGAGGCGCCGGGCTCAGGCCTGCCGGGCCAGGGCGTCGCAGACCCGGTCCAGGTAGGACTCGCTGTTCGCGGACATGGTCGTGCCGCCGGACATCGGGACCAGGGTCAGCGGGTCGTCGGTGCGCGGCGTGTCCAGGGTGAGGACGTCGCCGAAGCCCGGGGCCGCCTTGTCGCGGTCGGTCAGCGGCGGGAGGTTCCAGCGCTGCTCGATCGTCTTGAGCACCGAGGTGTGGTCCAGCGGGGTGTCGCCGGCGGGCCGGTAGACCGTTCCGGCGGCGATCAGCGGGGAGATCAGCACCGCGGGCACACGGACGCCGAAGCGGGTGAAGTCGAAGCCGAACTCGCCCTGGGCGCCGTCGGGCGGGACGGCGCCGGAGGGCGGGGGCACGTGGTCGTAGCAGCCGCCGTGCTCGTCGTAGGTGATGACGAGCAGGGTCCTGTTCCAGTCCGGGCCGGTGCGCAGCGCCGTGTAGACGTCGAGCATCAGCTGTTCGCCGTGCGAGACGTCGTGGACCGGGTGCTGGTCGTTGCCGGCCAGGCTCCAGTCGGGCTCCAGGAAGACGAAGCCCTTGGGGAGGGTGCCGGTCCTGGCGGCGTTGCGGAACTGGGTGAAGCCGCCGAAGTGGCTCGGGTCGGCCTGGGTCGTGTCCGGGAAGTCGAAGCGGGTCAGCTGCTTGCCGTCGCTGTAGATCGCCCAGTCCGTGCCGTTCTTGGCGAGCAGGCCGAAGATGCTCGGGAAGTCGAACGGGGGCGTGCCGGCCTGCTGGTGGTCGTCCATCCGGCCCTGGCTGGTGCCGGCGAGGGCGAACGCCCGGTTGGGCAGGGTCTCGGTGGGCGCGGAGCTGAACCAGTGGTCGCAGACCGCGTAGCCGCGCGCCAGGCCGGACAGGACGGGCAGGGCGTCCGGGGTGTAGCAGCCCATGATGTTCCCGGGCCCGGTGCCGGGGCGGACCGTCCGGCCGTGCAGCGGGTCGAACTGCAGGGCGTCGACGAAGCTCGTCACGAAGCCCGTCATGGTCGCGGCGGGGGCGGGTGTGCCGGGATCGGCCGTCCCGAACAGCTGCGTGTTGGTCGGCGCGTAGCCCTCGCGGGGGTCGGCGCCGGGCATGAAGTACGCGTCGGGGGCGGTGCGGAGGATCCTGAAGACGGTGTGCACGCCGTCGGGCCCGGCGTTGCTCTCGTCTCCCTTCAGGCCCTCGAACTGCGCCCCGGACGGGGTCTTCTGGTCGGGGTAGAGGAACCCCAGCATGTGGTCGAAGGAGCGGTTCTCCTGCATCAGGACCACGAGGTGGTCGATCTGGTCCAACCGGCCGTTGTTCGACATGGACGGTCTCCTGCCACGCGCGGGTGAAGCGGCGGACGGACTCACGTCGAGGCGCACGGCGGACGACTTGGGCCTCCCCGCTCGGAATGTCGTCCCGGTGGCCGGGTACGGGCGGCCACGTTCTCCACTATAGGCCGAGCGGGTGAAGGCCACGAGCCGTGCGCGGCCCCACCCGCGCGCGTCGGGCGGGTGGCGGACTCGATGGGGCATCAGGACCCGGACCGGCCCGCGATCGGGTCTGCGGCGCCCGTGATCGGCTCCGCGGCGCCCGTGATCAGGTCCGCAGCCTTCTCCGCCGCCATGATCGTGGGCGCGTCGGTGTTCCCGCGCGGCACCGCCGGGAACACGGACGCGTCGACGACCCGCAGGCCCGCCACGCCGTACACCCGCAGCTCCGGGTCGACGACGGCGCCGATCGCGCAGCTCGACGTCGGGTGGTACAGCGTCTGGCCGGCGCGCCGCGCCCACGCGAGGAGATCGGCGTCCGAGCCGGACGGGGACGGCGCGTCCCCGTACGTCCCGGTGGCGACATCGGTCACCGCCCGCTGCGCCGCGATCTCCAGGGCGATCCGCGTCCCGGCGACGATCGCCGCCCGGTCCTCCTCCGTCGTCAGGTAGTTGTGGACGATCCGCGGCGCGGCGTCCGGCCGCGCGGAGCGCAGGGTCACCGCGCCGCGGCTGGTCGGGGCGAGGACGCACGGGCCGAAGGCGAACCCGTGCTCGGTGACGGCGCCGAGCCCCTCCTGGTGGAACAGTCCCGGGGCGGCGTGGAACTGGATGTCCGGCGCGTCCAGGTCGTCGCGGCTGCGGAAGAAGCCGCCGGCCTCGCCGACGTTGGAGGTGAGCGGTCCGCGCCCCTGCGTCTCCAGCAGGGCGGTGTTCTCCGCGCTCGCCGCACTGGCCAGCGAGTCGGCGCCGGTGCGGAAGTTGAGCATCGCCATGTAGTGGTCCTGCAGCCCCCGGCCGACGGGCAGGTCGCGCACGACCTCGATCCCGAGGGCGGACAGGGCTTCGCCCGGCCCGATCCCCGACAGCATCAGCAGTTTCGGCGAGCCGTACGCCCCGGCCGACAGGACGACCTCCCGCTCGGCGCGCACGACCTCGACGACCCCGGCGCGCTCGACCGCCACGCCCACCGCCCGGCCGCCCTCGACCACCACGCGGTGCGCGCGGACGCCGGCGAGCACCGTGAGGTTCAGCCGCCCGAGGGCCGGGTGCAGGTAGGCGACGGCCGCGCTGCACCGCAGGCCGCCACGCTGCGTCACCTGGTAGCGCCCGACGCCGAACTGCGTCGCGCCGTTGAAGTCGTCGTTCGCCTTGTAGCCCGCCTGCCCGGCGGCCTGGACGAAGGCCGAGGCGAGCGGGTGTCCGGAGCGTCCGTCACTCACGGTCAGCGGTCCGCCGACGCCGTGGAACTCGTCCTCGCCGCGCTCGTTGTCCTCCGCGTGCCGGAAGTACGGCAGCACCTCGTCGTACGACCAGCCGGTGGCCCCGGCCGCCGCCCACCCGTCGTAGTCGGCGCGGGCGCCCCGGACGTAGATCATCGCGTTGAGCGAGCTGCAGCCGCCGAACGTCCGGCCCCGGGGCAGGTAGACCCGCCGCCCGCCGAGGCCCGGCTCCGGTTCGGAGTCGAAGTCCCAGTCGACGTCCGACTTGAACAACCGGGGGAACGCGACCGGCACGTGGATCTCCTGCGCGGTGTCCGGGCCGCCCGCCTCGACCACCGCCACCCGGACGTCCGGATCCTCCGACAGCCGCGCGGCCAGCACGCAGCCCGCGGAACCGGCGCCGACGATGACGTAGTCGTACGTGCTGCTGCTCATGCCAACCCCTTTGAGAGAAGGACGTGTTGGGTCCGGGGAGTGCGTGCCGGAACCGAGCCGGTCGGCCAGTATCCGCTCTCGCCGCGCCGCGTCATAGACGGTGAACCGGTCAACCACGGCCGGGGCGGCGTGTTCATGCCGCGAGGCTTCCGCGAACCGTCGGCCGCGTGTAACTTCTCCGCCACCCGGCTACCGACCGGTAGCCATCTGGCTGCCCGACAGTCTCCGCTGCCGGATCGTCCGCCGGAGTTGTCCATACTTCTCGGAGGCCTCACGTGTCCCCAGTCACCCGCCGCACCTTCCTCGGCTCGGCCGCCGCCCTCGGCGCGGCCATCGGCCTGGACGCCGCCCTGCCCGGCGCGGTACCGAGCGCCTCCGCCGCCCCGACCGGCACGATCCGCGACGTCAAGCACGTCGTGGTGCTCATGCAGGAGAACCGCAGCTTCGACCACTACTTCGGCGCGCTCAAGGGCGTGCGCGGCTTCGGCGACCGCACCGCGATCCAGATCGCGGGCGGCACCAGCGTCTTCAACCAGCCCAACGGCAGCGGCCGGCAGTACCCGTGGCAGCTCAGCAAGACCAGCACGTGGTGGTGGGGCGTCAGCGGCGAGCAGCTCGCGCAGTGCGACGGCTCGCTCGACCACTCCTGGTCCACCCAGCACCAGGCGTGGAACAACGGGAAGATGGACTCCTGGATCGCCGCCAAGGGCTCCGACAGAACCATGGGCTTCATGGCCCGCGAGGACATACCGTTCCACTACGCGCTCGCCGACACCTACACCGTGTGCGACGCGTACCACTGCTCGATCCTCTCGGCCACCGGCCCCAACCGCACCTACCTGTGGTCCGGCCAGATCGACCCGGCCGGCACCGCGGGCGGCCCCGCCTACGACGGCGGCGACGAGAAGGGCCTGCGCTGGCAGACCTACGCCGAGGCGCTGCAGAACGCGGGCGTCAGCTGGAAGGTCTACCAGAACGCGAGCGACAACTACGGCGACAACGCCCTGGCGTACTTCAACCAGTTCACCAGCGCCCCGAGTTCGAGCCCGCTCGCCCAGCGCGGCATGGCCTCCGTGCCCAGCACCAGCTCCACCCCGGACGACATCGCCGCCGCGATCCGGGCCGACTCGGTCGCCGGCACGCTGCCCCAGGTCTCCTGGGTGGTGCCCAACCAGCTGTTCTCCGAGCACCCGGACGGCCCGCCGGAGAACGGCGCGCACTTCGTCAACCTGGTGGTGCAGGCCCTCGCGGCGAACCCGGACGTGTTCAACTCGACCGTCCTGTTCCTCAACTACGACGAGAACGACGGCTTCTTCGACCACGTGCCCCCGCCCGTCGCCCCGGCCGGCACCGCCGGCGAGTTCTACAACGGCACCAACATCGGCCTCGGCTTCCGCGTCCCGATGATCGTGGTCTCGCCGTGGAGCCGCGGCGGCTTCGTCGACTCCCACGTCTACGACCACACGTCCGTGCTGCGCTTCCTGGAGACCTGGACCGCCGCCATCGGCACCCCCGCCGTCTGCCCGAACATCAGCACCTGGCGCCGCCAGGTCTGCGGCGACCTCACCGGCGCCTTCGACTTCACCAGTCCCCTCTACGGCGCGCCCGCGCTGCCCGACACCAGCGCCACCATCAGCCAGGCCACCGCCAACCTGCAGATCAACCCGGCCCCGGGCACCAACTCCATGCCCGTCCAGGAGCCCGGCACCAAGCCCGCCCGCGCGCTGCCCTACCAGCCGAACGCGTGGGTCGACCGGATCGAGTACGACGCGAACAACCAGATCCTGCTCTGGATCGACCTGGCCAACCAGGGCCCGCAGGCCACGGCCTGGGCGCACTACTCGATCCACGCCAACGCCTACCGCAGCGGCGGCCCGTGGCAGTACACCGTCGCCCCCTACGACGCCGCCTCCGGCACCGACGGGCGCGCGAGCGACTACTTCAACATCGGCGCCGACTACGGCAACGGCCAGTACGACCTCACCGTGCTCGGCCCCAACCGCTTCCTGCGCCGCTTCACCGGCAACGCCACCACCGCCGGCAAGACCGCGGAGGCCACCACCTCCTACGCGCCGGCGCCGGACACCGGCAAGCCGGCCGTGTGGTTCACGATGACCAACACCGGCACCGCCACCGTCACGTTCACCATCACCGCCACCAACTACCGCACCGGCACCTGGACCTACCAGGTCGCCCCGGGAGCCACCGTCAGCGACTACTTCAACGCGGTCACGATCGCCCAGGGCTGGTACGACTTCACCGTCACCGTGAACAGCGACCAGTCCTGGACCCGCCGCGCGACCGGCCACATCGAGACGGGCGCCGCCAGCGTCAGCGGCTGACCGGCCCGCACGGCCGACGGGGTCCGGGCCGCGGGCCCCGTCGGCCGACCCGGCGGGTGGTTCAGGGATGCGGAAGCGGGTCTGAGCCGCACATTCGGACCCAGTCGCGCCGAATGTCGAAGGAGTCGAGCGTCACCTGCTCGGTCGCCGGGACGCCGGCACGGACGACCTCTGCCTGAAGGATGCCGTGCGGAACCCAGGGCGTCACGTACGTGTAGACGGCCAGGTCCGTGGCCCGGGCCCGGAACCGGCCGACCCGCCGCAGCGCGGCGCGGGCACCGCCGCAGGTCAGGTCGCGCACGTCCTCGCCGCCGGCGAGGAAGACGGTGACGAAGCCGTCGCGCGTGGGCGTCGGGCCGTCCGCGATCTCCAGGTGTGGTGCCGGGGCGGCGGGAAACGGGTCGGTGAGGCAGAAGCGCAGGCGGCCCATCGCGTTGCGCTTCCCGACGCACAGGTACCCGTCGGTGGTGGGCCAGATGGCGTCGACGTCCTGTCCGCTCCGGTACGTGAGCACCGGCGGGCCGGCCGGGTCGTGTCCGTCGGCGATCACGTCCTGCACCAACTGGTGCTCCACGTCGCTCAGTTGTTGATCCGACAGGGCGGGCGGGGAGGTGCCGGCGCTCGGCACGGGACCAGGACCGCCGGTGCACGACGTCAGGCAGAGCAGCAGTGCCGCGGCCGTCAGGAGACGAGTGGTTCCCGGCATGGATACCCCCGATGGGCCCGTGCCGCCCCCGAGCCCCCCGCTCGGGGTCCGGTGACGCGGGACCCGTCCGAGGTATTCCCGGCCTCCCGCCCCGGCAATCCGGTCCGCCGGGCGGCTCGCTAGCAGCCGGTGAGCCTCCGGCCCGTGGCCAGGACGACGCTCGCGCAGGCGCCGCCCAGGAGGGCGCCGGCCACGACGTCGCCGGGGTAGTGGACGCCCGTGTGGACGCGGGAGTAGCCGACGGCGCAGGCCAGGAGGCCCAGGGGGGTGGCGGTGGCGGGAAGGACCGTGCCCACGGCCGTGGCCAGGGCGAAGGCCGAGGCGGTGTGTCCGGAGGGGAAGGACGCCGAGGCCGGCATCGGGACGTGGCGGCCGGCGATCACCCTGGCCGCGTCGCGGTCCGGTCGCGGGCGGCGCACCAGTTCCTTGCCGAGGAGGTTCGCGGTGAAGGAGGCCAGGCCGACGGCCGCCGCGCCCGCGAGTCCCGCGCGGCGGTACCGGCCGGGGGTGAGGAGCAGGGCCGCCGCGATCGACAGGTTGATCTTCGAGTGGTCGGCGGCGGCGGAGAGCCGGCGCAGGCCGGCGTCGAGCGCGGGCGTGTCGGTCGCGGCGACGGCGGCGTAGACGGCGCGGTCGACGGCCGCCAGGTCGTGCAGGACGGTGCCGGCCCGCCGCGCGGTCATGCGCGCGCCTCCGTCCGGGCGAACGCGAGGCGGGCGATGACGCGCCAGTCCAGGCGGGGGGCGTGCGGCTGCTGGGCCGGATCGGCGCCGGGGCGGTCGCGCGGGACGCGCACCCGCAGGGCGCCGCCGGCGAGCGAGCAGACGACCGGGGTCGGAAGGGTCAGCGCCTCGCCGTCGACGGCGACGGGGATCTCTGGCGCGTCCGCCCGCACGGTGACCCGCCGCGCCGACAGCACGGTCAGGCCGGTGGCCCGTTCGCCGCGCAAAGCGAGTTCGGCGGCCTGTGCGGCGCCGTCGACGCGGATGCCGAGGACGCCGAGGACGCCCCGGTCCAGGCGCGGGCGGCGGCCGAGGTTGACGGGGTCGGCGCCCGCGTAGGGGTTGTTGCTGACGAGCAGTGCCTGCGGCGCGTCGATCCGCCGTCCGCCCGCGTCGGCGGTCAGGTGCGGGCCGTCGGCGCCCATCAGGAGGTCCGGCAGGGCGTCCAGGGCGGTGGCGGTCTTGGCGTCGCGGTACTCCGGGCTCTGGACGATGGCCGCGTAGGCGCCGAAGGAGACGGTGTTGACGAAGGGCCGGTCGCCGACCCGGCCCAGGTCCACGGTGAGCTCGACGCCGTCGCGCAGCGCGTCCAGGCAGGTGGCGGGGTCGTCGCGGTCGAGGCCGAGGTCCATCGCGAAGTGGTTGCGGGTGCCGGCGGAGACGACGAGGAACGGCAGTCCGTGCTCGACGGCGACCGCCGCGACCAGGGCCTGGGTGCCGTCGCCGCCCGCGACGCCGAGCAGGTCGGCGCCGTCGGCGACGGCACCGCGGGCGAGGCCGGCCACGTCCTGCTCCGCGGAGGTGTCGAGCAGGATCACCTCGGCGCCCAGTTCCTCGGCCCGCTCCGCGAGCCGGAAGCGCCCGACCTTGCCGCCGCCGGACTTCGGATTCATGATCAGCACCGGCCGCCGCGGCGGCGGGGTCTCCCGGGCGGGCATCGGCTTCGGCGGCCGGGCCGCCCGCAGCGCGGCGCGGGCGCAGACGAACGCGGCGAGCCACAGCACCAGGACGATCACCGACAGCAGCAGCGCGTGTGCGTGGTACGCCAGCACGACGACGGCGACCGGCGCCCCGACGGCCAGGACGGCGCCGGCGGCGCGCAGGACGCCGCGCCGGGCGATCGCCCACCACACGCCGATCGCCGTCACCGCCAGCCCGGCGAGCTCGGCGACCACCGCGAGCAGCCCGTGCAGGCCGGTGAACGCGATCGCGACGACGGCCGCCACCGCGCACAGCACCGCGGCCCGCGCGAGCAGCCGCGCCCTGGGGTCCGGCCCGTCCGCTCCGTCCGCACGCTCCGCGCGATCGACGACGTCCGTCATCGGCACCCCTCCGTCGGCCCTGTGCTCCTCGGCTCCGGACACGGTAACCGGCACCGCCGCCGACGGCACGCCGAGCGGGCCCCGGCGGCCGTGGCCGGGGCGGCTCGACGACCCGAGCCGTCCGGACGCGGCCCGCCTTCGTCGCCCGGCGGAGCACCGCTGCGCGGAGTCGTCCACGGTGTCGATGTGTCCGCGTCGTCCGCGTTGTCCACGTCGTCGACGTTGTCCACAGGTGCGGAAATTGATTTGCCGTCACATGGTGATTCGACAAGGCTGCGGGGCAGTTGACCTGCCGAGTCCGTGGAGTGTGCCGGTGCTGACCGAAGCCGAGATCGAGTCCTTCGTCGCGGACGGCTTCGTCCGCGTCCCGGGCGCCGTGCCCCGGGCCACGGTGGACGAGTGCCGCGCTCAGCTGTGGGCGGCGAGCGGCTGTTCGCCCGACGATCCGGGGACGTGGACGGAGCCGGTCGTGCGGATCGGCGGCATGGCCACGCCGCCGTTCCGCGAGGCGGCCAACACCCCCGCCCTGCACGAGGCGTACGACCGACTGGTGGGCGCGGGGCGCTGGACGGCGCCGCTCGGGCTGGGCACCTTCCCGATCCGCTTCCCGAGCGAGAAGGACCCGGGCGACGACGGCTGGCACCTCGACGCCGGCTGGACCGGGGACTCGGGCGAGTACCGGGTGGGCCTGCGCTCGCGCGGGCGCGCGCTGCTGATGCTCTTCCTCTTCTCCGACGTCGGCCCGGACGACGCCCCGACCCGCATCCGGATCGGCTCGCACCTCGACGTGCCGCCGCTGCTCACCGCCGCGGGGGAGGAGGGCCGGGAGTGGTTCTCGCTGTGCGGGGAGGCCGTCCCGGCGTCGGCGGGCCGTCAGGAGGTCGAGGCGACCGGCGCGGCCGGGGACGTCTACCTGTGCCACCCGTTCCTGATACACGCCGCCCAGCGGCACGGCGGGACGGTGCCGCGGTTCATCGCCCAGCCCCCGCTGGAGCCGACCGGGCTGCTCGACCTGGACGGCTCCGCTCCGTCCCCGGTCGAGCGGGCCGTGCTGGCGGGCCTGCGCCGCTCCTGAAGGGCCGACCGGTGCGGGGGCCGCTCGCCCGACCGCCTACCATCGGCGGGTTGCCGATGTGAGGACGGGGATCTGATGGGTGGTCTGGGGCGGCTGATAGGCGTGGCGGCCGAGCGGGGCGAGGCCGGGTTGCAGGCCGGCTGGCAGGCCGCGCTGCGCGGCGGCCGGTCGGTGGCGGGCGGACGGTGGGCGCTCACGGCGCTCACGTCTGTCGCGCCGCCGCCCGTGCCCGCCACCGAGCCGTGGAAGCTGTCGGTCGGCACGCTGCTCGGCCGGCACCCCCGCACCCCCGCCGCGGTGCACAAGCTGCTCGGACTCCTCGACGGCGTCGGCGCCGTGCACCTGGGGCCGGTGAAGACCGGGTTCGACGGCGAGGAGATCGAGTGGGACAAGGTCGTGGAGGTGCAGACCCGCAACGCCTTCGAGGTGCTGACCACCACCGCCCTGGAGCAGGAGGTCGACAAGGTCCGGGAGTTCCTGCCGCCGGTGCCGGGCCGCAAGTGGGCCGTCACCAAGATCGGCGAGGCGCTGGCCACGGTCGTCCTCGCGGCGCTGGAGCGCGGGTCGGTCGAGCAGCGCCTGGACGAACTGGCCGTGCCCGCGCGGATCGTGTACCGCGGCCTGCTCGGCCGGCAGCGCACCCTGGACGCGGGCTGCTTCGCCGTGGCCACACTCGTCGTGTCCGGCCAGGTCGGCGAGAGCCTGATCGCGACCGCCCGCCGCCGCGGCATCCCGGTGCGGCCCGCCGAGGAGCCCGTCAAGCCGGCCAGGGCGGCTCACGTCGCGACCCTGCGGGAGCGCACGGACGCCGTCGCGCGGCTGCTGAACCGGATCGAGCAGCCGGGCGGCGGGGCGGAACCGGACTCGATCGAGGCTCCGGAGCCCGCGAACGCGCTGGAGGCTTCGAAGGTGTCGCTCGTCAAGGCCCCGGACACCCCGGACACCCCGGACACCCCGGCCGGCGGGCCGGCTCCTGCCCCCGAGCGGTGAAGCGGTGGCGGCCGACCACGACCGTGACGGTCAGCGGGACGGTCGCGGCGGCCGCCACCCCGAAGAGCGGCCCGAACCGCGCGTGGTCGGCCGCGCCCGGCCGAGGGTCGCGCCGAGCGCGCTGCCGATGAACAGCGCGGCGACGGAGCACGAGACCGCCGTTCCGCGCGCCTCGGGCACCACCGACGTCGCCCACGCCCGGAGCGTCGAGTGCAGGAACGCCCAGCCCGCGCCCAGCATCGTCGCCACGAGTGCATAGGCCCACGCACCGGGGGCCGGGCCTGCACCTCGTCGCCGGTCATCCGGCGGACCCCTCGGCCCGGCGGGCCATTGCGGTGGCCGCGCAGGCCGCACGGGCTGCGCGGGGGCGGGCCTGAGGGATACCGCTAAGCTCTGGGCGGCAAATTCGGGGTGCCGCGGCCGGACAGCGGCGGAGCGGCGAACGGGGATTGGTGTGACGATGCAGCCGTTGGTGGCCGGGGATCCTTCCGTCGTCGGGTCGTACCGGCTGCTCGGGCGGCTGGGCGCGGGCGGCATGGGCTGCGTCTACCTGGGGCGGACGGCCGGCGGGCGGACCGTCGCGGTCAAGGTCGTGCGGCCGGAGCTGGCGGCGGACGCCGAGTTCCGGGCCCGATTCCGGCGTGAGGTGGCCGCGGCGCGCCGGGTCGGCGGGGCGTGGACGGCGCCGGTGCTCGACTCGGACACGGAGTCGCCGGAGCCGTGGGTCGCCACCGGGTACGTCGCCGGGCCCTCGCTGGCCGAGGCCGTGGCGCAGTTCGGGCCGCTGTCCGAGGACGGCGTGCGGACGCTGGCCGCCGGGCTCGCCGAGGCGCTGACGGCGGTCCACGGGCTGGGGCTGATCCACCGCGACCTCAAGCCGTCGAACGTGATGCTGTCGCCGGACGGCCCGGTGCTGATCGACTTCGGGATCGCGCGGGCGATGGACAGCCTCGCCACGTCCGCGCTCACCAGCACCGGGGTCGTGGTGGGTTCGCCCGGCTACATGTCGCCGGAACAGGTGCAGGACCAGCCGCTGGGCCCGGCCTCGGACGTGTTCCAGCTCGGTGCGGTGCTGGCGTTCGCGGCCACCGGAGCGTCGCCGTTCGGCGCGGACAGCGCGGCCGCCCTGCTGTACAAGGTGGCGCACGGTGATCCCGAACTTGGCGGCCTGCAGGGCGAGTTGCGAGAGGTGGCGGAGGCCTGCCTGGCCAAGGACCCGGCCGCGCGGCCGACCCCGCGGCAGGTCGCGGCCCGGCTCGCCCCGGGCGGCGCCGCCGACCTGGTCGCCGCCGGCTGGCTCGCGGCCCCGCTGATGGCCCAGATCGGCCGTCGGACGGTGGAGTTGCTCAACCTCGACGCTGCGCCGGATCGGACGGAGGACGCACCGCAGCCCGTCCCGACCCCGACGGAGGTCTCGCAGCCTCCGACGCCGGACCCCGTGCCGGACCCGACGATGGCCCTTCGGCCACCGGCACCGGCGGACACCAGGCGGCGCACGCCGCTGCTCGCCGGGATCGCGGTCGCCGTGGCGGCCGTGGCGGCGATCACGGCGGCCGTGGTGCTCAACCCGGGCTCCGGGACGTCCGATTCGGAGCGTACGATCACCCTGCCCGGCCCGCCGACGGCCACCTCGGGGATCACCCCGGTGGTCGCCCCGAGCCCCACCGGGACCCCGCTCGGGCCGCTGCCCGCCGAGTGCCTGAACACCGACACCGGTGGGCTGGAGCGGCTCTTCGGCAAGCAGGAGCGGACTCCCCAGGGGAAGACCGACTCGTACCACCCGGGGACCGCGGACGCGTTCACCGACCAGACGTGCACCCTGCGGCTCGGGCCCGGGGCCGGCACCTACGTCATCGTGGACACCCTGACCTTCCGCACACCCGAACAGGCCCAGCAGTTCTACGCGGACTGGGCCAAGGGCGACACCGGGACGCGGTCCGTGCCGCCGGTCGCGCTCGGCGACCGCGCCTACCAGTCGACGAAGGACGACGCCGCGGCCCACGAGCGGGACTACCGCCTGGCCACCGTGGCCGGCAGCAGGGTCGTCCGGGCGTACGTCCCGCACGGGCAGGGTTACCAGGACGACGCGGTGTCTGTCACGACCAGCGACGTGGTCAAAGGCATCCTCGCGGCCGTGAAGTAGCGCTCGCCGCAGGTCAGTCCGCCAGCAGGTACGCCACCACGCTGGTCACGCCCGAGACGGCCGTCAGGGCGAGCAGCACCACCACGACCCACCCGGCGAGGCGCTCGGGGACGGCCTTGCGCCAGCGGGCCGCGTGGCGGGGCGCGATGATCCGGACGGCGTGGCCGATGCCGAGGCTGCCGCCGATGACGGTCAACAGGCCGAAGCAGGTGCCGAGGACGCGGACGCCGGTGTAGGCCACGCCCACACGGTGGGTGGTGTCCTCGGAGGGGACGTACTGGACGGGGACGCGGGCGTGGGCCGGCAGGGAGCCGTCGTAGGACGTCGGAACGGCGGCGGCGCCCGAGTCGGGGGTGAAGGTGCCGAAGCAGGTGGTGTGGGCCTGTTTGCCGCTGCCCTCGGTGATGCAGCCCGAGACGGCCAGCAGGCCGGGCTCCCCGGCGAGCCGCAGCGGGTACCCGATGCTGAGCACGCACACGGTGGCCATCGCCGCGCCGGCCAGCATCATGACGAGCCCCGCCAGCGCGACGAGCGGGGCGACGGCCCATCGTCCCGCCCGGGTCCTGGGATCCTTCGGCTGCACCGTTCTCCCGTTCTCCACCCGAATCGATGTCGGAACCCGCCATGATGGCGGACGGGGGGGGGGGGGGGGGGGCGCGCCCCCCCCCCCCGCGGGGGGGGGGGGGGGGGCCGGGGGGGGGGGGGCGGGGGGGGGGGGGGGCGCCCCCGCTCATCGCTC
>NZ_JBHWGD010000007.1:0-50366 GCF_042733235.1 Kitasatospora sp. NPDC059722 | reverse complement strand
CGGGGTCGTGGTAACGTCCGGCTCCACGGTACCCCCGTTCACCCCCCCAATCGTTGTCGCACCCCCCCATGTGGGCGGACGGCGGGGGCCGGGCGGACCCCGCCCCCGGCCGTGGTCGGAGAACCCTGTGCGGGGGTGTCCGGTCGGGACACCCCCACAGCGGTGTCACTGCATCAGTGCCAGCCGCACGCCGAAGCCGATCAGCAGCACGCCCGTGACCTGCTCGATGCGGCTGCGGACCTTCGGGCGGCGCAGGAAGGCGCCGAAGCGGTCGACGGTGACGGTGTAGAGGCCGAACCACAGCAGGTACAGCACCACGAACTCGGCCGAGAGCACCAGCGCCCGGCCCAGCGTGTGCCCGGTCGTGGGGAGGAACTGCGGCAGGAAGGTGACGAAGAACAGTGCCACCTTCGGGTTGAGCGCGTTCGACAGGAAGCCCTGCCGCACGTACATCAGCCAGGTCTTCCCGGCCGCCTCCGACGCCTCCGCGTCGGCCGTCGTCCGCGCCGACTTCCGGGCGGCGCGCAGCGTGCCGATGCCCATCCACACCAGGTACAGCGTCCCGACGGCCTTCAGCACGGTGAACGCCACGGCGGACGCGACCAGGAGCGACGACACCCCCAGTGACGCGGCCGACACGTGCACGCTGAGCCCCAGCATGCCGCCGAGCGTGGTGTACAGGCCGGCGGCCCGGCCCCCGCCGTCCGCGCCGGGAACGGCGCCGCCGACCGCCCCGCCGCCGGTGCCCAGCCCGGCACCGCGCCGCAGGCTCCGGCGCAGCCCGCCCCCGTCCAGCCCCCCGCTCAGCCGTCCGCCCCACAGCCGCCGCAGCAACCCCAGCAGCCGCCCGCGGCCGTGCCCCCGCCGGCTCCGCCCGCCCCGCCGTCCTACACCGGCTACGCCGGACCGGGCTGCGCCTCGTCGAGCACCGGCTACAGCGAGAACGGCCACTCGGCCGGCTCCCGCGACTGGGTCACCAACCACGACGGCGGCACCGACTGCGGCGGCGACTACACGTCCGTCCCCATGTCCGGCGACCGCAGCAAGGACGACGGCAACTCGGTGGTCTGGACGTTCTTCGCGAGCCCCGTCACCAGCGGCAGCTGCCGCATCTCCGTCTACATCCCGAACAACGGCGACATCAAGGCGGTCGGCGGCGCCCCCGCCTACTACACCGTGCAGAACGGCACCAGCCCCGGCAGCGGCACGATCGGCTCGTTCTCGATCAACCAGCCGCAGCACCAAGGCCAGTGGGTCAGCGCCGGCACCTACCAGCTGACCGGCGGCCGGATCGCCGTCATGCTGCACACCCGCGGCATCGACTGGGGCGGCACCGCCGGCGCCCACCTCGCCGCCTCCACCGTGAAGGCCGACTGCACCGGATGACCCGCACGACCCGCCCGCAGGGCACGAAGCAAGCAGACGAAAGGGAAGGCGAGCCATGTCGCGCCATGTGCTGACGGTGTGCCAGGAACAGGGGACCGGCGGCACCTACCGCAC
The DNA here is from genome assembly GCF_042733235.1 of Kitasatospora sp. NPDC059722. Lineage (NCBI taxonomy): Bacteria > Bacillati > Actinomycetota > Actinomycetes > Kitasatosporales > Streptomycetaceae > Kitasatospora > Kitasatospora sp. NPDC059722. Next base: position 48,866 of record NZ_JBHWGD010000007.1, on the reverse strand, counting down.
GATCGGCGAGGCCCTGGAGGCCGCCCGCGCCGGAGCCGTCATCTCCGTCCGCCCCGGGCGGTACGAGGAGAACCTGGTGATCACCAAGATGGTCACCATCGCCGCCGAGGACGTCCGCGGCACCGTCCGGGTGACACCGCGGCGCGGCTGCGTCGTCCAGGTCGTCGCCGAGGCCGTCCAGCTCACCGGCCTCGTCCTGCACGGCCAGGACGACGAACTGCCCGCCGTCGACGTCCCCCGCGGCCAGGCCGCCCTCCAGGACTGCGAGGTCGTCGGCAACTCCTGGACCGCCGTCCTCACCCGCCGGCAGGGCGCCCTCGCCATGCGCGGCTGCCGCATCGTCAACTCGGCCGGCGCCGGCATCGTCGAGACGTCCACCGGCGCCAGCGTCATCGAGGACACCGTCATCGAACACCTCGGCACCTCCGCCCTCGTGATCGGCGAGGGCGCCAACCCCGTCGTCCGCAACTGCGTCATGCGCGACGCCCGCGGCAACGGCATCTGCGCCAACGGCGAGGCCCGCGGCAGCATCGAGGACTGCGAGATCTCCACCACCGACAAGCCCGCGATCGCCCTGGAGGAGCACAGCACCACCCGCGTGCTGCGCACCACCGTCCGCGACGCCGCCCTCGGCGTCTACGTCGGCTCCGCCGCCCGCGTGCTCCTGGAGGACTGCACCGTCACCGCCACCACCGGCCACGGCATCGTGCTCGGCAACGGCACCGACCCGCTGCTGCGCCGCTGCCGCGCGGTGCGCACCCGCGGCCACGGCATCCACGTCACCGGCCGCTCCCGCGGCACCTTCGAGGACTGCGAGGTGACCGGCGCCGAGGGCGTCGGCGTCCGCGTCGACGACTGCGCGGGACCGGCCTTCACCGGGCTCGCCGTGCGCGACTGCGGCGACACCGGAGTCGACCTCGGCGGCGAGAGCGCCGCCGAACTCGTCCGCCTGGAGGTCAGCGACGCCGGCGGCAGCGGCGTGCGGATCGCCGAGGGCGCCAACCCCCTGCTGCGCCGCATCACCGTCACCTCCGCGCGCGGCAACGGCGTCGAGGCGGTCCGGGACGCCCGCGGCCGCCTGGAGGACTCCACCGTGCTCGCCGCCGGCCGCACCGGGGTCCTGATCGCCGACGGCGCCAACACCTTCGTCGGCGGCACCACCGTCCGCGGTACCGAAGGCGTCGGAGTGCACGTCGGCACGGGCGGCGTCGCCACCCTGCGCGACTGCGACGTGGCCGAGTCCACCGAGGACGGCCTCGCCGTCGACGACGGCGGCGACCTCACCTGCACCCGCGTCCGGGCCCGCGCCAACGGCCGCCACGGCATCCGGGTCGGGGCCGGCGCCCGCGCGGCCCTGACCCGGCTGGAGGCGGTCGACAACTCGGCCGACGGCATCCGCGTCGACTCCACCGACGCCGTCCGCGCGACCGGCTGCACCGCCACCGGCAACCGCGGCTCCGGCCTGCGGCAGACCACCCCCAGCGCCCGCCTGTCCGTGGAGAACCTGCAGAGCCGCGAGAACGGCCACCCCGACGCGCACGGCTCGGCGAGCGCCGACGCCGGTGTGTCGCGGGCGGCCGGGGTGGCCGCCGCTCCGGGCGAGCCCGTCCGGGCCGAGGAGGGTGCGCCGGCGCCCGCGTCCGCCGCACAGGGGCCGCTGGAGGTCCTGGAGAACCTCGTCGGCCTCGCGGCGGTGAAGGAGCAGGTCGCCACGCTGGTGAACCTCAACCGGCTGGCCCGCCGCCGCGAACTCGCCGGCATGCCCGCCCTCCCGATGAGCCGCCACCTGATCTTCGCCGGGCCCCCGGGCACCGGCAAGACCACCGTCGCCCGCCTGTACGGCAGCATCCTGGCCGAACTCGGCGTCCTGCGCAGCGGCCACCTGACCGAGGTCGCGCGCGCCGACCTCGTCGCGGCCATCGTCGGCGGCACGGCGCTCAAGACCACGGAGGTGTTCAACGAGGCGCTCGGCGGCGTCCTGTTCATCGACGAGGCCTACACGCTCTCCGCCGGGGCCGGCGGCAACGGCCCCGACTTCGGGCGGGAGGCCATCGACACCCTCGTGAAGCTGATGGAGGACCACCGCGACGACATCGTGGTGATCGTCGCCGGCTACTCCGCCGAGATGACCGACTTCCTCGCCTCCAACCCCGGCCTCGCCTCCCGCTTCAGCCGCACCGTGGAGTTCGCCAACTACGCGGTCGACGAGCTCGTCACCATCGTTCAGAAGGCGGCCACCGGCCACGGCTACCAACTCGCCGACGGCACCGGGGAAGCGCTCACCACGCTCTTCGAACGGATGCCCAAGGGACCGGACTTCGGCAACGGCCGGTCGGCCCGCAAGGTCTTCGAGGAGATGGTCGACCGGCAGGCTACCCGCCTCGCCCGGCAGCCCGAGATCGCCGACGAAGACCTGGCGCTGCTCGTCGCGGCCGACACCGGCGTCGAGGCGGCCGGTGCGGCCGAGGCCGCCGACAGCACCGTGATCCTCGACGAACTGCGGGCCATGGTCGGCCTGCCCGCCGCCAAGGAGCAGGTCGAGGACCTCGTCAACCTCATCACCCAGGTCCGCCGCCGCGAGGAGGCCGGCCTGCCCACCGCCGCGATCAGCCACCACCTCGTCTTCGCCGGCCCGCCCGGCACCGGCAAGACCACCGTCGCCCGCCTCTACGGCCGCCTGCTCGCCGAACTCGGCGTCCTGCCGGGCGGACAGCTCGTCGAGACCGCCCGCGCCGACCTCGTCGGCCGCTACGTCGGCCACACCGCCCAGCTCACCCGAGAGGCCTTCGAACGCGCCCGCGGCGGCGTCCTGTTCGTCGACGAGGCCTACACGCTGACCCCGCGCGGCGGCGCCGGCAACGACTTCGGGCAGGAGGCAGTCGACACGCTGATGAAGCTGATGGAGGACCACCGCGACGAGGTGGTGGTCATCGTCGCCGGCTACGAGGACGAGATGCGCGGCTTCCTCGCCTCCAACCCCGGCCTCGCCTCCCGCTTCTCCCGCCAGATCGAGTTCGAGCACTACACGGACGACGAACTCGTCACCATCGTCGGCCTCCACGCCGAGAAAGCCGGCTACGTGCTCGCCCCGGAGACGGTGGACGCCCTCACCGGGACGTTCGCCGCGATGCCGCGCGACCGCACCTTCGGCAACGGCCGCACGGCCCGTCAGACCCTGGAAGGCATGATCACCCGCCAGGCCGGCCGCCTCAGCCGCCTCGACGTCGCCGATCTCGCCGACCTCAGCCTGCTCCTGCCGCAGGACGTCGCGACGGCCCGGACGGGAAGTGCGGTGTGACGCGGCGGCGGACGGGAGGCGTGCTGCCCGGGGCGCCGGCCGGGCGCGCAGGTGCGGTCGGCGGTTGGTTGGCTGCGGGGTCGTCGTCGTCGGCCCGCTCGGCCGGCCTCGGCGCGGGTCGCCGTCGCTGGGCGTGGATCGTGGGCGCGCGGGACTCCTCGGGTGGCGCGGCGTGAGCGGGCGGCGGTGGGCCGGGGCCGCGTTCGCCGGCGCGCTGCTGGCTGCCGCCCCTGCGGCGGTGGCGGCGCCCACGCCCGGGGCGGACCCGCCCCCGCTGACGCAGACCCGGCAGGACGTCCAGCGCAACGGGTGCCTCAAGCCCTCCGACCGGCCCGCCGACGCACCGAGTTGGTCGCAGAGGGCGCTGCGGCCGGAGGAGGCCTGGTCGCTGAGCCGCGGTGCCGGGGTGACGGTCGCCGTCGTCGGATCGGGGGTCGACGCCGGATCGCCCGCCCTGGCCGGGCGGTTGCAGCTCGGGCCACGGCTCTACGGCACCGGCGACGCGGGCCGCGACTGCGTCGGCCACGGCACCTTCGCGGCCGGGCTGGTGGCCGGGCGCAGCACCGTCGACGGCGGTGCCTCCGGGCTCGCGCCGGACGCCCGCGTGCTGGCGGTGGCGGTCACCGACGACGCCGGGTCGACCACCCCGGACCTGCTGGCGTCCGGGATCCGCGCGGCGGTCGACAAGGGCGCCAGGGTCGTCGCGGTCGTGGTGCCCGTCCCCGGGGCGAGCGACGCCCTGAGCGAGGCGGTCACGTACGCGGCGGCGCACGGTTCGCTGGTCATCGCGCCCGTCGCCCCGGACGCGCGGGGCGGCAGCAGTGCCGCGGTGTTCCCGGCCTCCTACCCGGGCGTGCTCGCGGTGGCGTCGACCGGTCCCGGCGGGCCGGCCGGCGGCACGCTGGACGGACGCGTGGACCTGGCCGCACCCGGCGAGGGCGTCACCGGCACCGGGCCCGGCGGCGGCCTGTTCACGGCCTCCGGACCGGGCTGCGCCACCGCCTACGTGGCCGGTACGGCGGCGCTGGTGCTGGGGCTGCGGCCGGACCTGACCCCGGAGCAACTCGTGCGCCGCCTGGAGACGACCGCCTACCGCCCGGGCACCCGCCTCCCGGACGCCGCGGTGGGCTACGGCACCGTCGACCCGGTGGCGGCCGTGACCGCGTCCTGGCCCGCGGCAGCCCACCAGACCGCCGCGGCCGCCGACCCGGTGGTGGTCACCCCGGGCCCGGACCGCTCGGGCACCTGGCGGGCGTTGGCGGTCGCGGCCGGCAGTGCGGGCGTGATGGTGCTGGTGGGCTTCGGGGGCCTGACCGTCCGCCTGGGCCGCCGCCGCGGCGGGGTGTGAGACCCGCCGCCGACCGGCCGGCGTTCCGGCCCGCCTACGGGATCGTCAGCACCTGGCCGACGTCGATGAGGTCCGGGTCGTCGATGCCGCTGGCGGTGGCGATGTCGCGGTAGCGGTCACCGTCGCCGTAGAAGCGCTCGGCGACGGCCCACAGGGTGTCGCCGGGCTCGACCGTGTAGGTGCGCGCCGCGGGGATGGCCGGGGGCGGGGTCACGGCTTCGGCGACCGGTGCCGCGGCCGCCGGCTCCGGAGCGGCGACGGGGTTGTCGGTCCCGGTGTCCGACGCCCACAGCGCGCCGCCGTCCTTGCCGTACAGCACCACGTTGCGGTCGGCCTGTACCACCAGCCGGTCGGCGTCCCGGCCGTTGGTGTCGGTGGCCCACACCGCGCCGTCGCCGTCGTAGAGCACGAAGTTGCCGTCGTCCTGGAGCACGGCCCGCTGGACGCCCTTGTCGTCGGTGTCGGAGGCCCAGACGACGGCACCCGGCTCGGAGAGGACCAGATTGCCGTCGTGCTGCAGCGTCAGGGTGTAGGCACCGCCCTGGAGGGAGTGGCCGAGACCGAGTTCGTCGCCCACGCGCAGCGTGTCACCCATGGATGTTCCTTTCGGGGAGGGGATTGCGCCGTCAGAGTGGCACGGCGGTGTGACGGCCGGGGTCAGCAGAAACGGTCCTGCACGCGGGATTTCACCCGAACGAGATCCCCGGACCCGACCGCCGCCCGGAGACGTTTGCGTACTGTCCAACGGTTCCCACCTGCGGGGCGACGCCGAGCTGAACAATCGCGAGCACGTTATCCGTTCAACTACACGGACGTAGAGCAACGAGGCGCGAGCGAGCACGGGTGAGGTGGACTCCGATGGCGACGACGGTGGACCGCGGCGACGGCAGGCCGGCCGTCACGGGGAGCGGACGGCGGGAGGACGAGGAGACGGCGCGGCGGTTGATCGCCTCCTGGCTGGCCGAGGCCGTCGGGGACGTCGAGGACGTTCCCGGGCGGGCGGCGGCCCCGTACGGGTGGCAGGTGCCCGCGGCGGCGGCGCGGGACGTCGTGGCGGTGGCCCGGCGGCTGGCCGTCCAGGGGCTGGCCGGACGGCCCTGGCCGGTGCCGACGGCCGCGCACCTGCTGCTGGCCCGGGCCCTGGTGACGGACGAACACCCGTCGGCGGCCGCCTGGACCGAGCGTGAGCGGACCGAGCTCGCCGGCTGGGTCGCGGTCCTCGTGCAGCGCTTCGGGGAGGACGGCGTCCAGCGCCTCACGGCGGCCCTCGCCGCCCGCCGCTGACGGAAGAGGACGCGCGGCCAACGCCCGCCAACGGCCGTCCGCCGGGACCCGTTGGCGGATCGTTGGCCGGACGTTGGCGGCGGCTGGGACGGTTTTCCCGTCAGGGCGAGGCCCCGGGGACCGCACCAGAGCGAGGATCCCGCCGCTCCTCGCCGATGCCGTAGCACCGGAGCGAAGGACAGACGCCGTGGCCGTGGAAGCCGCCGCTTCCCCCGAAGGCGCCCCGCAGGGCACCGACCAGCCCTCCCGGGGGCGTGCGACCCTCGACCAGGACACCCTGGCGGAGCTGTACCGCCTGCACGGTCCGTACCTGATGCGGGCCCTGCTGAGAGTCACCAGCGGTGACCGCGGCAAGGCCGAGGACATCCTGCAGGAGACCCTGCTGCGCGCCTGGCAGAACCCGGCCGCGATCCAGCGGGGCCTGGAGCAGAGCCGGCCGTGGCTGTTCACGGTGGCCCGCCGGATCGCGATCGACCACTTCCGGATGGCCACCGCGCGCGTCCAGGAGGTGGCCGACGAGTCGCCCGATGAGCACGCCGGCACCCACGACCCGTACGACGAGCTGCTCGCCGCCCGGGACATGGCCTCGGCCCTGGCGGAGCTCCAGCCGCACCACCGGGACGTGCTGGTGGAACTGCACCTGAAGGGCCGCTCGATGGTGGAGGCCGCGCAGGTGCTCGGCGTCGCGGTGGGGACGGTGAAGTCCCGCAGCTTCTACGCGGTGCGTGCGCTGCGGCCGATACTGGAGGCGAGGGGCATGGGCATCGCGGTGTGAGCCTCTGGCGCGATTGGTTCTGCTGTCACCTGATGGCGCGGGCGTGGACGGTCAGTTGAAGAAGGGGTCGTCCACGACGTGGGCCCAGCCGCCGTCCGGCCGGCGCCGGAGGATCTCCGTCGTCGTGGAGATCACCGGCTCGGGGCCGGCGCCCGTCAGGGTGGCGGTGTTCGACACCAGGGCGATGTCGTCCACCTGCCGGATCTCGCGCAGTTCGAGCTTGAGGCGGGCGCCGCTGTCGACCAGCTGTTGCAGGGCCGTCCGGATGCCTTCGGTGCCCACCAGGTGGGTTCCGGGGGCGGGGACGAAGTGCGCGCGCGGCTCGTACAGCGACACCAGGCCCTCGATGTCACCCGCCTCCAGGTACTCCGTGAACAGGGCGCCTACCTGCTCGGGCGTCTCCGCACGGCGCCGGGCGACGGCACCGACGGGCTTGTCCCCCCAGCCCGCGCCGGCGAGCAGGTCGTACCACGTGGGCTGGGCGCCATGGGGCAGGTGGTGGCGCAGCAGTGCTCCCGGGAACGTCAACGGAGATGCCTTCTGCGGCCTGGACTTGGCCTGGTCGACGATCGCGTCGCTCAGCGCGTAGCCCAGGTCCATGCGGGGGAGGAGGGCGTGCACGTCGTCGGCGAGGCCGGCCGGAAGGCTCTCGCGCCGGACTCCGAGGATGTCGGTGCCGATGCCCTCCTGGGCCAGCCGCACCTCTGCGCCCTTGCGCGCGGCGATGCCATCGGAGGTGTGCAGCGCGATGGCGTCCCAGGCGATGGCGATGCGCCGTTCCTCGACGCCGCGTTCGCGGAGGAACGCCGCCGCGGTGTCGGCACCGTCGACCTCGAAACGCTGGTCGCCGTTGCCCTCCTCGCTCAGCCCGATGTCGTGCAGGACGCAGCTGAGGAACAGCAGTTCGTCGTCGTAATCGGCGCCCGCGCGCAGATTCTGGTGCCGGGCATGGGCGCGGGCGAAGACGTAGCTGCGGACGCTGTGGAAGAAGACGAAGTCGGGCGTGGCCCTCTCCACGTAGGCGTAGGCGTCCCGGGACAGGTCCGTGTCCGGGAGGCCGAGCCGTTCGAAGACGGGCAGGGGTGCGTCGGTGGTCACGGCAGCTCTCTTTCGTGTGCGGTGGCGCGCGGCTCCGGGCGGAGCCGCTTGGGTGGCGGCGCGACGCCTGGCCGGCGTCGGATCACACCGTGCGGGTCCAGGCGGTCTCCTGGACCTGCTTGATGAGTTCCTCCGTCGCCGGCGGCCAGACGTTGCGGTACTTGCCGTGCTCGGCGCCGATGATCTCGACCATTGGTGTACTCGGTCGCGGGAGCCGGGCCGCCGGGACGGCCCTGAGGCGGCCGACCGCACCGAGGCGTCCTCGCCGGACCCGTGCACAACCAGCACGCCCGGCAGTGACGGCAGGAGAGCGCGTCTCGTGGGTCATGAAATGACCGTAGGCGCGCGCAGGGCGAGGCCGTCAGTGGCACGAGTGCCATGCAGCGATAGAATCGTGCCATGGGAGCCCGTACCTCCGGCGGCAAGCACCACGTGGTCGTGGTCGCGCTCGACAACGTCCTCGCCCTCGACATCGGGATTCCGTTGCAGGTCTTCGGAAGCTGGCCGGACGGGCCGTACTCGATGACGGTGTGCACGGAACGGCCCGGCCTGGTGCCGATGCACGGCGGCCCGGTGCTGTCCGTCGCCGACGGGCTGGACGCCCTCGGGACCGCGGACACCGTGATCGTCCCCGGGTACCTGGAACCCGACCCGCCCTCGGCCGCGGTCACCGCCGCGCTCGCACGGGCGGCCGCCCGCGGCAGCCGGATGGTGTCCATCTGCTCGGGGGCGTTCGCCCTCGCCGCGGCCGGCCTGCTCGACGGCCGCCGGGCCACCACGCACTGGCGCTACGCCGCAGAGCTGGCCAGGCGGCACCCGCAGGTGACGGTGCAGCCGCACGAGCTGTACATCGATGAAGGCCAGGTGCTGACCTCGGGCGGAGTCGCCGCGGGCCTCGACCTGTCCTTGCACCTCGTCCGCCGAGATTACGGCGCCCGCCTGGCGAACCAGCGGGCCCGCCTGCTGGTCACCGCCCCCCACCGCACCGGCGGTCAGGCCCAGTTCGCCGACCTGCCGGTGGCCCCGGCAGCCTCCGCCGCGACGATGCCGGTGTACGAGTGGGCCCTGCGCCACCTGCACCAGCCGCTCACCGTCGACCAGTTGGCGCACCGGGCCGGCATGTCCCGCCGCACGCTCATCCGTCGCTTCCACTCCGACACCGGCCGGCCGCCGATGAGTTGGCTGCTCGACGCCAGGCTCGGCCTCGCACGGGAACTCCTGGAATCGAGCGACCTGACGGTCGAAGCCGTCGCACGGCGCTGCGGCCTGGGCACGCCGGCCAACTTCCGGACTCTGTTCAAGGCGCACGTCGGGGTGCCGCCGCGCACCTACCGCGAGACGTTCAACTCCGCTGCTGTAGCTGGTCGTTGACCCGTTCTTCCGGGCAGGCCGCCGGTCGCGGCCACGAAGCGGACAGCAGGTCGGCGCCAGCGGGCAAATATTGCGTGCCACGCATATGTGCGTGACGCGCAATCTTTGTTACCGTCGTTCCATGGGGCTGCGAGAACGGAAGAAGGCCGAGACGCGCGCCGCGCTCAGCTGGGCGGCACTACGGCTGGTCGTCGAGCGGGGGCTCGACAACGTCAAGGTGGAGGACATCGCCGAGGCCGCCGGTGTCTCGCCGCGCACGTTCAACAACTACTTCTCCAGCAAGGGCGAGGCGATCGTCGCGCGCCACCTCGACCGTTGCCTGCGCATCGCGGAAGCGCTGCGCGAGCGCCCGGCAGAGCCGCTGTGGGACGCGATCACTCGCGCTGTGCTGCCGCAGTTCGAACCGGACGGCGCAGCGGCCGCTCACCCTGTTCCGGACGCGCGGAAGTGGACGGCAGGCGTGCGCATGATGGTCGCCGAACCGGCCCTGCAAGGCGAGATGCTGCGGGCCGGGGCCATCGCCGAGGTCGAGATCGCCGCAGCCATCGCACACCGCACCGGCACCGACCTGGAACAGGACCTGTACCCGCACCTTGTCGCGTCCGCAGTCATGGCCGCGACCAACACCGCCATGGCACACCACCTCCGCACGGATCCGCCGGTACCGGTGGAGCACCTGCTCACGGATGCCCTTGCCCGAATCGCGGCGGGTTTGCCGACTCCCTAGCAATCCGTTGCGGCCGGAAAGCCCGGCGGCCGGTCGGGCCGATGTCCCCTGCCCGGAAAAGGACTCTGCCCATGATCGACGTCATCATCGCGGGCGCCGGACCCAACGGCCTGATGCTGGCCTGCGAACTCGCCCTGGCCGGCGCGCGTCCGCTCGTCCTGGAACGCCTCACCGAACCGTCCGGCGAGCAGCGCGCGAACGGTCTGGTCGGCCAGGTCGTCCGCATGCTCGACCGGCGTGGACTGTACGAGCGGCTGACCGCACCCGGTGCCACCCCCGAGCCGGCGCCCGGGTTCGTATTCGGGGCGTTCCCGCTCGACCTGAAGGACCTGCCGGACAACCCGCTCTACACGTTGATGGTGCCGCAGCGCAGGGTGGAGCAGATGCTCGCCGAGCGCGCGGCCGAACTGGGCGTCGAGGTCCGCCGCGGTCACGAGGTCACCGGCCTGACGCAGGGCGAGGACTCGGTGACGGTCGAGCTGCGCGGGCGGGAGTCGATGGAGGCGGCGTTCCTGGTCGGAGCCGATGGCGGACACAGTACCGTCCGCAGGCTCACCGGCATCGGGTTCCCCGGCGTGACCGCGGATGACTCGGTGTCTCGTACCGGACACGTGGGCGTGCCCTCCGAGATGGTCGGTGCCGATGGCGGCCTGGTCGTACCCGAATTCGGTGTCATACCGCCGTTTCGACACCTGCGCACCGAGCGCGGCCTGATCACCTGGGCACCGTTCCCGGGCGGCGCTCCGCTGATCAGCACGACGGAGTGGGACCAGCCAGCCGAGGGCGAGGGTTCACTCGACGAACTCCGGGCCAGCGCCCGCCGGGTGCTCGGCGCGGACCTGCCGCTCCACCCGCCGACCGGACCGGGACCGCACATGATGCGGCGGCTTTTCGGCGGCAACACCCGGATCGCGTCGCAGTACCGTGCGGGCCGGGTGTTCCTGCTCGGTGACGCCGCACACGTGCACTCGGCGATCGGTGGCCCGGGGCTGAATCTGGGCCTTCAGGATGCGGTCAACCTCGGTTGGAAGCTGGCCGCGGAAGTGCGCGGCCACGCGCCGGAGGGGCTGCTGGACACCTACGAGCTGGAGCGGCCCCCGGTGGCGCGGAGGGTCGCCATGCACACGCAGGCGCAGTCGCAACTGATCCGCCCGGGCGCCGATGTGACGGCGTTGCGTGAACTGTTCGGCGAGCTGCTCGCCCAGCCCGCGACCCGGCAGCACGTCGCGAACCTGCTGTCCGGCGCGGACATCACCTACGACATGGGGCCGGCAACCGGACCGCTGGTGGGCCGATGGGCGCCGGACCTGCCCGGCCTGCGCGAACTCACCCCCACCGGCCGCCCGCTCCTCCTGGACCCCACCGGCACCCTCGACGCGGGCGTTTGGGCGTCGCACGTCGACACCGTGACGGTCCCGGACCTCGACACCGCACTGCTTCTCCGGCCCGACTGCTACGTCGCCTGGCAGGGCACCACGAACGACGGCCTGCACGAAGCGCTGGGGGCCTGGTTCAGGGCGGCCTGAACAGCCCGCCCAGCGGGGCCGGTTGCGTACCGTGCCTTCAGGTTTCGATCGCGGCGATCCGCGCCGCGAGTTCCGCGGCGCCCCGGGTGTCGCCGGACTCCGCGCAGAACTCCCGTGCCCGGCCGAGGTGTTCGGCCGCCTCCCGGGCGCGTCCGACGCTCAGGAGGAAGTCCGCGTACCGCTGCTCGACCGCGGCCGCCAGGTGCAGTGCCCCGCTGGCCCGGCAGCGTTCGGCGGCCTCCTGCCAGGCCCGTTCCGACTCGTCGTCGCGGCCGAGGAGCCGCAGGGCGTCGGCCTCGTCGGCGAGCGCGAAGAGGTGGAAGGTGGCGTGCGGGTGCGCGGCCAGCAGCCGTTGGGCCTCGTGGGCGTGGCGCAGCGCCGCCGGTCCGTCGCCGGCGAGTGCGGCGAGCGTGGCCGCGTTGGCGAGGACGGCGGCGCCGGCCTCGTGGAGGCCCAGGTCGTCCAGCCGGCGTACGGCGGCGTCGGAGAGTTCGCGGGCCTCGGCGAGGTCGCCGTGGTCGGCGAGGGCGGCGGCCAGCACGGCCATCGTGTAGATCTGGGCCGGGCCGTCGTGGTGCCGGGCGCGGTCGGCGGCGCGGCGGGCGAGGGCGAGGGCCTCGACGGGCCGCCGCTTTCCGCTGAGCGCCCGTGCGGTGGCGGCCTCGACGAGGGCGGTGGCGACCGGGTCGCCGGTGCGGGTGGCGGCGGTGAGGCCGTGCCGCAGGCAGTCGAGCCGGTCGGTGAGCCGTCCGGCGCCGAAGTAGAGGCAGTTGGCGAGGAAGGCGAGCCGCCACGAGCGGTCGCCCTCGCCGGCCCGGGCGCCGGCGGCGACGAGGGCGCGGACGGTGGGCTCCTCGGTGCGGAACCAGTCGAGGGCGGTGCGGACGTCCGGCAGGTGGGGCAGGTCGGGTGGCGGGAACGCGACCGGCTGTTCGAACTCGGTGAGGTGCGGCTGGAGCCGGCTCGCACCGGCCATCGCGGCGGTGAGGTAGTAGTCGAGCAGCCGGACGAGGGCGGCGTGGCGCCGGGCGGGCGGGTCGCCGTCGAGCAGCTCGCGGCCGTAGAGCCGGACGAGGTCGTGGCGGCCGTAGCGGCCGGGGGCGGTCTCGGTGAGCAGGTGGTGGGCGGCGAGTTCGCCGAGGGCGCCGCGGACCTCGGCCGGGCGGGCCTCCAGCAGTGCGGCGGCGGCGGGCACGTCGATCTCCGGCCCGGGGTGGACGGCCAGCAGGGCGACGAGCCGGGCGGCGGTCGGGGGCAGGCGGCGCAGCGTCAGGTTGAGGGCGGAGCGCACGCTGACGCCGCCCTGGGCGTCGAGTGCGGGCAGCCGGGTGCGCTCGTCCTCGGCCTCGGCGACGAGGTCGGCGACGCTCCAGGCGGGCTGGGCGGCGAGGCGGGCGGCGGCGATCCGCAGGGCGAGCGGCAGGTGGTCGCAGAGCCCGGCCAGCCGTCGGGCGGCGACGGGTTCGGCGGCGAGGCGCTCCTCGCCGAGCACCTGGGAGAGCAGTGCGAGGGCGTCGGTCTGGGGCAGGGGTTCGAGGCGCAGCAGGGCGGCGCCCTCGGTGACGACCAGGTCCTCCAGGGTGTGCCGGCTGGTGACGACGGTGGCGCTGCGAGGCCCTGCGGGCAGGAGTTCGGTGACGTCCTCGGCGCTGCGGACGTTGTCGAGGAGCACCAGCAGTTCGCGTTCGGCGGTGAGCGCGCGGTAGAGGGCGCCGCGCCGGGCGTGGTCCTCGGGGATCTCGGCCTCGGCGAGTCCGAGGGCGCGCAGGAACCGGCCGAGCACCTCGGCGGGTTCGCTGGGGCGGGCGGGGTCGAAGCCGCGCAGGTCGCAGTGGAGGTGGCCGTCGCGGAAGCCGCCGGCGGCGGTGTGGGCCCAGCGGACGGCGGTCGCGGTCTTGCCGGCGCCGGCCGCGCCGACGACGACGGCGAGCGCGTGGTCGGGGCGGTCGGGGCCGCAGGCCTGGTCGAGCCAGCGCAGTTCGGCGTCGCGGCCGACGAAGCCGGCGGTCCGGCGGGGGAGCGAACCTGTGGTGGGCCGGGGCAGGGAGGCGGTGGGCCGTGCCGGGGCGGCCGGCGGATTCTCGGAGGTGCCGGTGTCCGCAGTGGCGCGCTCGTCGGCCAGGACGACGGCGAGGGCCGCCTGGAGGGCGGTGCCCGGGCGCATGCCCAGCTCGGCCGCGAGGCCGGCGCGGGCGCGGTGGTAGAGGCGCAGGGCCTCGGCCGGGCGCCCGGCCTGGTGCAGGCAGCGCACGAGCAGGGCGACGGTGGGCTCCTGGAGCCAGTCGGTGTGCAGGTGCCGTTCGAGCGACGGGAGGGCGGCGGCACCCCGGCCGGTGCGCAGGAGGCGTTCCGTCCAGTCGTGCAGGGCCTGCTCGCGGGCGCGGTCCAACTGGTTGGCGAGGCCGTGCCGTTGCTCGGTGGCGGGGAGGTCGGCGAGGGCTGGCCCGTCCCAGAGGGCGAGGGCCTGCCCGAGCAGGGCGGCCGCGGCTTCGTCGTCGGGTTCGTCGGCGGCGCGGGTGCTGAGCGTGGTGAAGCGGTGGACGTCGACGCACTCGCGGTCGCCGTCGAGGAGGTAGCCGGGCGCCTGGGTGTGCAGGGTCAGGGGCGTGCCGTGCAGGAGCTTGCGCAGCGCGGCGATGTGCCCCTGGAGCGCGGCCTTCGCCTGGACCGGGGGCTCGTCGTCCCACAGCAGGCCGTAGAACCGCTCGATCCGGACGCACCGGCCCAGCTCCAGCGCCAGCAGGGCCAGCACCGCGCGGCGCTTGGCCCCGGCGACCGGCACCGTGCGGCCGTCCGCGGCCCTCAGCTCGGTGGGCCCGAGCAGCCGAATGCGCATGCGCTCCCCATGTCCGCCGCGTCCCGGCGGAGGAGCCGGGGCGGTCATTCAATCATCTTGTCCAGCATGTGAGTCTACGCGCGTCGATATGGGGCGATGGCCACCCTGCGGAGCGGCGGAGATGCCGTGGGCACGATGAGCCCAAGGTGAACTCCGGGCGAACCTTGAGTGTTGACCATTGGCTGTCGGAGTGCTCCAAATCCCTTTCTGTGCACGGTAGTTGTGTTACTTAACCAATGGATTCGGGCACTTGGACGAAGATCGAACCACTTCGTATCCTCAGGCCGTTCCGTCCGTCCTCGGGTACTCAGGGAGTTGGGTGTGCGCGTCCGGCTGCTGGGCCGCGTCGAAGTCCACTGTCCGCAGGGGCGCCCCGTCGGCCTGACGGGCGCCCGTCGGCGCGCCGTGCTCTCGCTGCTTGCCAGCGAGCTCAACGGCCACGTCACTGTGGACCGGCTGCTCGACACCGTCTGGGAGGGCGCGCCGCCGCCCACCGCGCGCGCTGCCCTCCAGGGGCACGTGTCCGCCGTCCGCCGCAGCCTCTGCGAGGGCCTGACCCTCCTGACCAGGGCTCAGGGATACGTCCTCGTCGGCGAGCCCGACCTCGTCGACGCCAAGCGCTTCGAACGGCTCAGCGCCGCCGCCGAGGACGCTGCCGACACCGAGCGGTCCATCGCGCTGCTGCGCGAGGCCCTCGACCTCTGGGACGGGCCCGCCCTCAGCGACTGCGGGTCGCGCGTCCTGACCGAGACCGCCGGCCGGCGGCTCGACACCGCCCGCGCGCTCGCCGTCGAGCGGCTCGCCGAGCGGCTGCTGACCGTCGGCCGCGGTGCCGACGCCCTCGACGACCTCCAGGCCGCCGTCGCGGCCGACCCGCTGCGCGAACCCGCCGCGGCCCTGCTCATCCGCTGCCTCCACCAGGCCGGACGGCCCGCCGACGCGCACCTCGCGCTGGCGCGGTTCCACGAGCGGCTCGCGAGCCGGGGGCTGGCACCGGGCCACCTCCTGCGGCAGGCCGCCGACGCCGTGGCCGTTCCGGCGGTCCGTGCGTCCGCTGCCGCGACCCCGCCCGCCCCGGCGCCCGGTGCCGCGCTGCCGCGCACCGGCACCGGCCTCGTCGGCCGCGCCGTGGAACTGCGGCACCTCGACGAAGCGGCCCGCCGCGCCGACGGCCGCCCGGTGCTCGTCACCGGCGTCGCCGGCGCCGGCAAGACCAGCCTCGTCCTGCACTGGGCGCACGCCCGCGCCGACCGCTTCCCCGACGGCCGCGTCCACGTCGACCTGCGCGGCTTCGGCGAGGACGAACCCCTCACCACCGCCGAGGCCCTCGACGTCGTCCTCGCCCGGCTCGGTGTCCCGGCCGCCGAACGCCCCGCCGACCTCGCGCAGGCGGGCGCGCTGATGCGCCGGCTGACCGAGGGTCGCCGGCTCCTGCTCGTCCTCGACGGCGCCCGCTCCGCGGAACAGGTCGAGCCGCTCCTGCCGTGCGCGCCCGAGCCCGTGGTCGTCATCACCAGCCGATCCCGGCTGACCGACCTCGTGGTCAGCGAGGCCGCCATCCCGTTGCCCGTCGGCGGCCTGCCGGAGGACGAGGCCGTCGAACTCCTCGGCCGCGTCGTCGGCGCGGACCGCGTCGCCGCCGACCCCACCGCCGCCCGCCGCCTGGCCGCCCTGTGCGACCGGCTGCCGCTCGCCCTGCGGGTCGCCGGCGCCCGGCTCGCCTCCCGCCCGGGCTGGGCCCTCGGCGACGTCGTGCACGAGATGTCCGACGAGCGCACCGGCCTCGCCGCCCTCGCCACCGGCGGCACCCTCGGCATCGCCGCCGCACTCGGCCGGACCGTCCGCGCCCTGCCCGCCGAAGCCCGCCGCCTGTTCGCCCTCTCCGGCCTCCACCCCGGCGGCGCCCTCGACAGCGCGGCCGCGGCCGCCCTCGCCGACGTCACCCGCGCGCGGGCCCGGGAACTCCTCGCCGAGCTCGACGCGGCCCACCTCGTCCAGGAAGCCTCCCCCGGCCGCTTCCGCAGCGACCGCCTCGCCCGCCTCTACGCCGCCGAACTCGCGGCCGAGCTCCCCGCCGCCGACCGCGCCGCTGCCGTCCGCCGCCTGCTCGACCACACCGTCGACGCCGCCACGGCCGCGCTGGCGCCGCTCGCCGATGCCATCCCGCCGCAGAGCATCTCGGCGAGGGCGTTCGAAACCGCCGAGCAGGAGCTGGAGTTGGCCCGGAGACTGGTCGGTGAACTGACCCGCCAGGTCTCGGAACGCGCCACGGCCGAACGCGAGACGTGCACCGGGCCGGGGGTCCTCGTGGACAGGCTGAGCCGAACCCTGGCGGGGATCCGCTCGGCGCCGACCCCCGAGCCGTGGCCCGACCACGCGGAGCCCGATCCGTTGGACCGTCTGCTGGCCGACCTGCTGCGCGGCGCCTCCGAGGTACCGCACGCGAAGCCCACCGAGGACCGTGTGGCCGTCGCGGCGGATGCCCGGACACCGGGGGCGAGGCCCGCTGGGCCGCCCCGGGCCGGCTGATCCGCGCTCCCGCCGGCACGCAGCGCGCCCGCGGTTGATCGGGGTCTCGGAGCCCGCGGCGAGGAAAGCGATTCGACCGCACACCCGATGTGCCGTACAGTCGGGTTCACCGACGCGGGGTGGAGCAGCTCGGTAGCTCGCTGGGCTCATAACCCAGAGGTCGCAGGTTCAAATCCTGTCCCCGCTACCACTCAAGGCCCAGGCCCGGTGCGCCACTGCGCACCGGGCCTGAGTCGATTTCACAGCCCCGTCGGTAGTCCGGCCCCTCGGCCCTGATAGCGCGAACTGCGGCGCCCGGCTTCCCCGGACAAGCTCAACGCGACTGGAGACGAGTGCCGGCTCGGGCCGGTGCCGGTTGATCCACGCCGACGTCAAAGGCCCTTCAGGACACGATCAAGTGCCGACCGGCCTGCCGGCCCCCACTGCGGCTTGCCGCCGGGCAGGCCGCGGTCCCCGTTCCGGCCCATCAGCATCAGGAACAGGCTCTTCATCGCGGCCAGCCCGCGCGCCCGTCGTACCGCCGCGTCGTCTGCCCGCGCGTAGCCGTCGAAGAACCGTGAGGCACCGCCCGCGGGGAGCAGCAGCCAGGCGGCCGCAAGGTCCCACGCCGGGTCGCCGGCGAAGACCGCGCCGAAGTCGACGACGCCCGCCAACGTCCCGTCCGCAACGACGACGTTCGCGGGATGCAGGTCGCCGTGCACCCACACGCGCGGGCCCTTCCACTCGGGAGCCGCCACCGCGTCGTCCCACACGGCCCGGATGTCGTCCCCGGCGAAGCCGCCGAGCTCCACGGCCCGCAGGAAGCCCTCGAAGCCGTCCGTGCACTCCCTGGGGTGAGCGCCGAAGTCCGAGGCGGCCGGCGCGTCGGCGGGCGCCTCCGCGTGCAGCGCCTTGAGGAAGGCCGCCAGCGTGTCGGCGGCGTGGTCGCCGCGGGTGATCGAGCCGTGGTCCAGCGGCGTGCCTTCCACCCAGGTCATGACGGTCCAGACCTTGGGGAAGCGCTCGGACGGTGCCCCGTTCCGCACCGGGATCGGGATCGGAAGCGGCAGGCGCGGGGCCAGCACCGGCAGCCAGCGGCGTTCCTTGAGCTGCAGATCGGGGAGCTTGTCCATGCGCTGCATCCGGACGGCCAATTTGTCCCCGAGGCGCCACATCTGGTTGCCCCAGCCGCCCGCCACCTCGCGGATGGGTAGGTCGGCCAGGTCCGCATGCTGTTCCCGCAACAGGTCGCGGACCAGATCCTCGCTGATCTCAATCTCGGATTCGATCATGCGAAGTTACGGTACTTGAGGGAGGCGGAGCCGGCCTTACCCTCGGGAAGATCCAGGGTCCGATCTCCCACGTTCTCGTTGGACCCATCGAACCGACCCGGCCGAGGACGCTCCCGCCGGACTGCACCTGCCGACCCATCAAGATCATCCCGCGGCGGCTTCTGAGGCTCACCTTCGCTGGACCCGATTGACCCGCTTGACCTCTTGTGCGTCAGTCCGGAAGCCAGTGCAACTCGTGCGCCAGGGTTTTGGCGACGGCGCGGATGCGGCGGTGTAGTGGCGACTGCTCGCGGGGGAGGACCAGGTGGAACGTCAGGCTGGGCGCGCCCCGCAGCGGTCGCCAGGTGAGACCGGCCGGTTGTGCCGTGGCCGCGGCTTCTCCGGCCGGGGCGAGGGTGACCCCGTCGCGCAGGTCGTGCTGAGACATGTCGAAAGAGACTGCGGGCGTGTGGAATCGGGGGTGTGGTCGGGTGTCCCGGAACACTGCGGACAGCTGATCGTGGACCACGGGGTTGGCCGCACGGTCCGGGAGTCGCAGCGGAAACGCGGCCGCGTCGGCGATATCGATCTCCGGACGCTCGGCCAGCGGATGGTGCTGCGCCAGCTGGACGCCGATGCGCGCACGCCGCAGCAGGAACCGGCGCACGCCACGGCCCGGTTGTTCACCGCGGGTGATCCCGGCATCGATGCGGCCGTCGGCGACCGCGGGGGAGATCTCCGGCGTCGCCATCGGGACCGCGCCGACCTCGAGTCCGCTGTTGCCGCGCATCAGCCTGTCCACCAGGGCCGGTGCCGTCTCGGCCCCGGCGCTGAGGCTGTATCCGATGCGCAGCGTGCCCAGTTCGCCGGCCGCGGCGCTCCGGGCGGTGTCCCAGGCCCGGTCCAGCGCCGCCAGCGCGGGCGGCGCGGACTCCGCCAAAGCCGCACCGGCGGTGGTCAATACGACGCTGCGCGTGTTGCGGACCAGCAGGGCCGTACCGAGTTCCGCCTCCAACCGGCGCATCCGGGCGCTGAGTGCGGGCTGTGCGATGCCGATCCGTGCGGCGGCGCGGGTGAAGTTCAACTCCTGTGCCAGCACCAGGAAGTAGCGCAGGCTCACGGTATCCGGCGCCACGTGCCCTCCCTGCCGATTGATAACGATCCGTTCTGACTCTATCCCGTACCGGTCTTTCCCTCGGCCGCTCATCAAGTCCTAACCTGCGCATGCCGGGATCGATCGATCCGAGTGTCAAATTCGAAGTCGGAAGTGTCCGTCCGAACACAGGAGGTTTCCATGGCCAAGGGCTACTGGGTCAGCGTCTACCCCGCCATCTCCGACCCTGAGAGGCTGACTGCCTACAACGGGCTGGCCGGTCCCGCTGTCCGGGCCGGCGGCGGACGCGTCCTGTCCCGCGGCGGTCGAGTCGTCGCCCACGAGGCCGGAATCACGCAACGCGTCGTTCTGGTCGAGTTCGACAGCTTTGAACAGGCTGTCGCGGCATACGAGAGCGAGGCGTACCAGAAGGCGCTGGTGGCCCTCCCCGACGGCTTCGAGCGCGACTTCCGCATAGTCGAAGGCGACTGACCGACGGGTCCGGCCGTTGTGGACCCGGTGGACCACCACGCACGCGGCGACGGTCAGCACACTGACATGAGGAGGAGATAGATCACGACGGAGCATCAGCGCTGGCCAACGGCACACGGACAACGCTGCTTCCGCTGCCGTCGCCGGTCCTGTAGAAGTCGGTGCTGTCGGGTGGACCGAGATGCTGTTCGGCAGAGCCGGCATGCCCCGCCGTCGAGGCCGCGCATCCGGCCGTAACGGCATTCGGCACCAAGGGTGCTGTGGGAAGGGGCGGTTCGCACCGGAGTAGCCGGTGCGAACCGCCCCTTTCGGCGACGGACGGTGTGGCAGGCCGCTACCGCTCTCGCCGGGGTGGTGTCAGCTGGTGGGCAGGGCGATGCCGGGCAGCGTGATGCCGGACAGGGTGTCCAGGGGGGCCCAGCTGGGCATGCCGGGCTTGTAGGAGGTGTGGTTCACGGTACCGTCGGGGGCGGTGGCGCCGAAGAGGTCCACGGTGCTGGAGGAGGCGCTGAACAGCGGGGCGGGGATCCGGCCGGCGGCGAGCTTCGTGGTTCCGCTCAGGGACTCCCAGGCGTTCCACGGCTTGCCGTTGTTGAACCAGTAGGTGTGCGCCAGGGACTTGTCGCTGCGGACCGCGAACAGCTCGAGCGCGTCGGTGGCGGGGTTGTAGAGCACGCTGGGGGAACTGGTGAAGGGCTGGTCACCGTTGATGGTCGTCCAACTGCTCCAGCCGGCCGTGCCCGCGGTGTAGTAGGCGTGGGCCACGACGCCGTCGGTGTTGGTCGCGAAGACCTCGGCGGTCTTCGTCGACGGGTTGTAGACCAGGCTCGGGCTGCCGGTGAAGGTGTTCTGGTTCAGCTGCAGCCACGGGCTCCACGGCTTGCCGTCGTTGAACCAGTAGGTGTGGTACATCGTGTTGTCACGGCCGATCGCGAACAGCTCGAGCGCGTCGGTGGCCGGGTTGTAGAGCGCCCTGGGGGAGCCGGTGAACCGGTAGTCGGCGTTGATGTTCGACCAGGTGCTCCAGCCGGTCATGCCCGGGGTGTAGTACATGTGGGCCACAGGACCGTCGGCGGTGGTGGCGAAGACCTCGGCGGTCTTCGTCGACGGGTTGTAGACCGCGGTGGCGCTGCCGGTGAACGAGGTCGATCCCGTACCGGCCCACGGGCGCCAGCCCTGCGCGTCGGCCATGTAGTAGGTCTGCCAGATGAGGCCGTCGGTGTCCATGGCGAACAGCTCGATGGCGTTGGTGGCCGGGTTGTAGAGGGCGGTGGGCGAGCCGACGAACGGCTTCACGCCGGCCGGACGGTCGCTGATAGACGTCCAGGAGCTCCAGCCCTGGCCGTTGATGTTGTACGCGCCCATGACGCGGCCCTTGTCGTCGACGGTGAACTCCGTGGACGTCTGCTTGACCGGGTCGTACACCCCACTGGTGGTCGGTGCGCTGGTGGACAGCGCGGCCTCGCGGACCTGCTTCACCCACGCGCCGAGGTCGTCGGTGCGCACGCTGGTGGCGCCGGTGCGCAGCTCGGTGCCCAGAGCGCCGAGGCAGCCGCCCTGCCAGGAGCGGGAGGCGATCGCGGCGAGCTCGGTGGTGCCGTTCTTGTCACGCAGCAGCGGGGCTCCGGCGTCGCCCTGGCAGATTGGGGTTTGGCCGTCCGCGGGGGCAGTGTCGACGGTGGTGGCGGCGACGGCGCCGACGGTGTGGGTGGTGGTGTGGACCTTGGTGGGGACCCAGTCGGTGACGGTGCGGCCGTAGCCGGCTGCGCGCAGGTTCTCGGCGGCCACCGGCGCGGTCGCGCCGAGGGTGACGGGGGTGATGCCGGTGACCGGGAAGGCCAGGCGGGCCATGACCAGGTCGCGGTCGGCGCGCGGCGCCAGCTCGACGACGTCGACGACCGCGCCGGTGCCGGTGTTGGTCAGGTCGGTGCGCCCGATGGTGGCGGTGGTCTTGTCCTTGGGGGCGCCAGCGGTGACGGTGGTCAGGTCGTCGGGGGTGTCGGTGAAGCAGCTGGCGGCGGTGAGCAGCCAGTTGCGGTCGACGAGGGTGGCGCTGCAGGCGCGCTTGCCGTTACCGATGTTGATCTTGGCGGTGTAGGCGAGTGACGGGTCGGTGGGCTGAGGCGCGGGCGGTGTGGCGCTGGAGCCGGTGACGCGCAGTTCGAGCAGGACGGCCCGGGTCTTGGGGTCGATGGACTCGCCGATGCCCTTGGTGGTGTCGGCGGCGACGCTGACCGTCTCGGCCGGCTTCTGGTCGGTGGACAGGCTCGCCTGGACGGAGCGGCCGTAGGTGGTGATGCGGTAGGCCTCGGGGATGGTCAGGGCCAGGTAGCCGGAGGCGCCGGGGGCGGCGAAGCAGATCATGTCGTCGTTGTTCGCCGGCTTGGTGACGGCGTTGACCTTGATCTGGAAGCTGCCGGCCTTGCCACAGTCGGTGACGGTGATGCCGCCGTCGCCGCGGGTCACGGTGATGCCGCGCAGCGCGAGGATCTGGTCGGCGTTCGGGTAGGCGAACGTCTCGGCCGAGGTCTTGGGGAGGTCGGCGGGGGCCGGGGGCGCGGTGTCGCCGGTGGCGGCACCTGCGGTGGTCCAGCCGGCGACGGTGGCCAGGACGAGAGCGGTCGACGCGGCCGCGAGGCCGCGTATGCGTGCGTGGTTTTTCATGACGCCTTTTCAGGTAAGCGGTGCGAAGGGCAAGCACCCCCCGGAAGGCCGCCCAAACTTGGACATTTGCCGTTCTTTTACGGGGGCTTGATTCACTGTCGGTTGCGGATTCTAATGTAGGCTCACCAACTAAGTCGATATGAATGTTTGAGTGCACTTCAGGGGGGCTTCGAGAGAAGAACCGGCTGGTCAGCCGCACTCGCGCCAGCCCCACGGGCCTTGTTGTGATCCCTTTCGCAAGGCCTGATTCGTGCTGCCCGAAATCAATGTCAATCAATATGAAGTGAGGTATTCCATGGGCTCGTTGAGGAACTCCGGCTTCCGGGGAAGGAGGACCGGACTCAGGCTGTTGTGCCGCACCGTGCTGCCGATAACGCTGCTGGCATCCCTGCTCTCCGCCTCCCCGGTGTCGGCGGACGAGACACCACCCGCGCCGCCGACCCCTCAGCTCACCGACCGCGGCCGGGTCCTGCAGGCCTGGAAGGACGGCGGAGCGAGCGTCAAGGCCGCCGCCGAGATCGCCCTGACCGGGACCGGCGACCAGGTCCGCCTCTTCCTCGGCACCCCGCAGAACCCCCAGGACGGCGAACTCGCCAAGGCGGAGGCCAAGGACAACCGCGCCGCCGCCCTGCAGATGGTCACCGTCGGCGGCCCCCGGCTGCGGGCGGCCGCCGAGGCCGCGCTCGCCGGTACCGACCAGCAGGTCGCCGCGTTCGTCACCACCGGCTGGAAGACGCCGCTGGAGCAGGACCAGCGCGTCATGGTGTCCCAGATCGCCGAGAGCGGTGGCCCCCACACGCGGGCCGAGGCCCTGGCAGTCCTGGACAAGCCCATCGCCGACGTCCAGACCTTCCTCGACCAGACCCGCTACTCGCTGGGCGACAGCGACGACCGCATCAAGGTCTCCCAGCTCGCCGAGAGCGGCGGGGACGCGACCAAGCAGGCCGCCCGGATCGCCCTGGAAGGCAGCGCGGAGGAGATTCGCGCCTTCCTGGAGACCGGCCAGAACATCGCCGCCGCCCGCGACCAGGAACACGCGAGCATCGACCAGCTCGTCCAGCAGGCCCAGACGGCCGGCGACGAGGCCGCGCGCAGGAAGGACGCCGCCAAGGAGGCCTCCGACCGGGCCGTCGAGGCGGCCCGGCTCGCCAAGCAGGCCACCGCCGACGCCACCGCCGAAACCCTCGCGGCGAAGAACGACGCCCAGCGCGCCACCGCGGCGGCCAACCGTGCCGCCGAGGCCACCCTGCGCGCCTCGGACGCCGCCCGTGCCTCGATCGCGGCCGCTCAGGCCGCGGTGCGGGCCGCCGCCGTCGCCTCCACCGCCGCTGCCCGTGCCGCCGCCGCGGCAGCCGGAGCGGCCCAGGCCACCACCCGCGCGCTCGCCGCCGCGGCGCAGGGCAAGGTCGACGAGGATGCCGCCGCCTCCGCCGCGCAGGCCGCCGTGCTGACCGGCTACATGGTCAAGGCCGCGGACAAGGCCTCCAGTGCGGCCTTCGACACCGCGATCGCCGTGGACCGGGCCAACGCCGCCACCCTCGATGTCGACGCGACCGCCGACAATGCCGACCTGGCCGGCGGCTACGCCGACCAGGCCGGAGCGTCCTCCGCGAAGGCCCGTCAGGCCGCCGCCCAGGCACGCCGCAACTCCGGCGAGGCCTCCCGCTCGGCCAAGGCCGCCGCCGCGCTCGCCAGGGCCGCCGGGCAGTACGCCGCGGAGGCCCGGGACGCCGCCGCCTCGGCTGCCGACCGCGCCACCAAGGCCGCCGCCTCCGCCCGCAACGCCTCCGCCAACGCGGGCAACGCCACCAACGCCGCCCAGCAGTCCGCCGCCCACGCCGAAAGCGCCCGCCAGGCCGCCGCCGACGCCGGCGCCGCCGTGGACAAGGCCCGCCAGGTCCACCAGCAGGCCCAGGCCGCCGAGGCCGAGGAACGCAACTCCCGCAAGGCCAACGGCATCGTCCAGGCCCAGAACATGAAGGCCGCCTACGACGCCAGCCAGCGCGAGGCCGACGACGCCAAGACCCAGGCCCTGCGCCTGGACCAGGAGTCCGTCCAGCTCGCCGCCCAGGCGGCGCAGCCCGGCACCGACCCCGCCACCCTCGCGGCCGCCGGCCGCAAGATGGCGCTCGCCGCCCTCAAGGTCCGCGGCCCCTGGGCCAAGGCCGCAGCCGAGTACGCGCTGACGGGCAGTGACGAGGCCGTCGGCGACTACGTCCGCACCGGCTGGAAGGCCTCCAGCGAGCAGGACGAACGCGCCACTGTCCTCAGCGTGGCCAACAGCAGCCAGTACGACGCGGTCCGCACCGCCGCCACCGCCGCCCTTGCCGGCGACGGCACCCAGGTCCACGCCTTCCTGCAGACCGGCCGCTACACCGCCGCCCTCAGCGACTACCGGATCAGGGTCTCCCAGCTCATCGAGACCGGCGGCCCCCGCGTCCAGGCGGCCGCGAAGGCCGCCCTGGAGACCAACACCCCCGACTCCCTCCTGACCTTCCTCAACCGTGACCAGTACACGGCCAAGGCCAGCGACGACCGCGTCACCGCCTCACAGCTGATCGAGACCGGCGGTGACGAGGTCAAGATCGGCGCCCAGGTCGCCCTCGAAGGCCCCTACCCCGTCCTCGCCGACTTCCTGACCACCGGCCAGTACCAGGCCCAGCAGCAGGACCAGCTCACCGCCGCCCACACCGCCTCCATCGACAACGCCATCAACGGCGCCCAGCAGGTCGCCGCCCTCGCCCAGCAGAACGCCGCCCAGGCAGCCCAGGCCGCCGCCATCGCCGCAGGCGCCGCCAACGACGCCAACAACGCCGCCGCCCAGGCCAACGCCGCCGCCTCCCAGGCCGCCGGCTACGCCCAGCAGGGCAAGGCCGCAGCCGACCGCGCGAACGGGTTCGCGGGCAAGGCCGCCGAGTACGCGAGCACCGCCCGCGCCGCCCAGGCCCGGGCCGGCCAGGCAGCGGCATCCGCCCAGAGCTCGGCCGCCTACGCCCAGGGCAGCGCCGCGGCCGCACGCGCCTCCGCCGACACCGCCTACGCCGCGGTCACCGCCGCCCGCCAGTCCGCCGAGAACGCGGGCTGGAGCGCCGACAAGTCCCGCGTTATCGCCAGCAAGGCCCAGGACGACGCGATCGCGCAGCAGCTGACGCAGCAGGCCATCGACCTGATACTGGCGCAGGCGGAAGAGGAATGGCTGAAGTCGACCATCCGGGCCGCCACCAAGCCGAGCGAGTCGAGCTGGTACGACACGTTCTCCTCGATCGGCCACGGCGTCCTCGACCTGGCGAGCTTCTTCCCGGTCGTCGGCACGCCCGCCGCCGCGATCAACTGCGCCTGGTACGGCGGCGAGTACTTCGCCGACTACGCCAGCGGCGAGGACGTCGGGCTCTCCTGCCTGAGCATCATCCCCTTCGCCCGCCTGTTCCGCGCCGGGGCCAAGTACGTCAAGGGCGGGGATGACCTCATCAAGTGGGGCACCAAGCTCCAGGAGTCCAGCGGCGCCATCAGCAAGTGGGTCAGCAACCAGGTCGACAAGCTGCCCGCAGTCCGACGGCTTCTTGACGACGCTCCGTCCTGCCCCACCCGTCCCACCGGCCTCCCCAACAGCTTTCCTGCCGGCACCCGCGTCCTCATGGGCGACAAGACCACCCAGCCCATCGAACAGATACACAGCGGGGACACCGTCACCGCCACCGACCCCGTAACCGGAACCACCGGGCCGCGGACCGTCGACGACACGATCTACACCCCCGACGACACCAACTTCACCGAACTCACCGTCGCCACCACCGACGGCACGAAGTCCACCGTCACCTCCACCGACCACCACCCCTACTGGGTCCAGAACACGGGCCAGTGGACCGACGCCGCCGAGGTCCGCCCCGGGGACAGCCTGCGCACCGACACCGGCGCCACAGCCCAGGTCGCCTCCATCCGGCACTGGACCGGTCTCGAACCCGCCTACAACCTCACCGTCCACGACCTGCACACGTACTACGTACTTGCAGGCGACACCCCACTCCTCGTCCACAACTGGACCCCCTGCTTCACCCCTCAGGACATCTTCGATCGACTCCCCACGTGGGTCAAGGATGCGAAAATCGACCAGAAGACGTGGGGGCAGGCCTTCAGGATGGGCAGCGACGGGATTTTCATCCGAGAGCTCTTCGGGCCCAAGATGGTCAGCGGCAACCTTCCGGAAATGACGAAAGAAATCGAAAAATTTCTCCTTGGGAAATTCGGCATACCCAGCATGGTGCATACGCACGTTGAGACGATACTCGCATGGATGATCCGGAAATCCATTCAAGAGGCGGGGGGGAATCCCGGAAACCTTGGGATCCATGTCGTGATCAACAATCTCAAGGGGATGTGCGGCAACGGCGCGCCGGCGTGGACCGTAAACTGCTTCAGGGCCGTTCAGGAGATTCTCCCGGTTGGTCAGACTCTCACTGTATGGGTCAATGAAGGTGGTAAAATGCTTGGCATTCCCATCGAGGGCTTGGCGATACTGTAGAAGGCGGCGGAGTGATCCTGACCATCCACGTTGACGGCGAGAGCCACCACCCGAAGACTCGACAGGAAGAGGATCGCCTTATCGGCAGGGTGTTGGCGGATCTGAAGTATGGGGACAATGCCTGGTTCGCACTGGATTTTAATCGCACCGACGAGGAATCATTCCCTGATAGTGCACTCGTCGTGTCGGTGAACACATCGACTGGATTCGGTGGGGTCATCTGGCTCGCGAGTCGGAATTATCCCAGGAAAGGTGGAGTCTATGACTCTATCTGGGTATCCGATAATCCCGTGCCACCGGCAGTCGATCCGAATGTACTCTCAGATCCGCACACTCCTATTGTCATGGATCCAGCCAGCACCTTTCCCGTTGCTGAACTGCGAAAAGTCATTGAGGGATTCTGTCGGGATAAAACGGGGGAAAGGCCGGGCTGTATCAGCTGGGTCGTAGGGAATATCGGTGGCGAGCGCACGGAAAAGGAGCATGGCGCAGGCCTCGACGGCCAGGCCGCTGCCAGCGCGCAAGCCGTGCTGGACGCCCTGACGGCGTACGTCGAGTCCGGAGACCACTCCGCCAGCTAGAACCGCCCGTACCGCCGTGGCGAGGCTTCAGTCTGCTGATGCCTCGCCACGTGTACTTCATGGCCTTGGAATTCCTTGGCCCGGTTTCACCATGGCTCGCGGCCGCACCTCCCGCTGCCGTTGGCCAACGATCCGCTCGGACAACAGATCGGGCCGGTTATCGAACGGGCGAGCCAACCAACCTAAGTAGCGACAGGCCAGATGTTGTGGCACGTGCGCTCACCCGCGGCGGCGCGGCGTTGGGCTGCGACCCCGATGGCGTCTACTGGACAGTCCGTCCGGCTACGCGTCGACGCCCCCCAAGCGGAGGTCGTGTCCCGGACGCGCGAGCACGTCGAGGACTTCGTTCGATACACGGCGGACCCGGATCCACGGTTACGGCAGGCCGTCATCCCGGCTCTGGGGATATTCCTCGATGACGGCTACCGGGTGATCGCGCTGTCGCCCGTGCTGCTGGCGGTCGCGAGCGGCTGCTCGCCGTGATCGGCATGGCTCACCTCCCTGGCCACGGACCAAGCGCTCGATGCCGACGTCCGGCTCGCCGCCCTGGACCACCGGGCCGCTTGCGCGCCGGAGTCGATCGACGCCGGCCTCGTCCCGACGGCGACCGCCCTACTCCAGCGGCCCGCCCCCGTATCGGAGCCCAAGCCCGGGCCCGAAGGGCGACGCCCGGCCGGCGGACCGTGGGCACCCCGCCGCCGCGGCCGAAACCCTCGGCAAGCTCTCCGCCGCCATCGCCGCACCCGCACGCGCAGCCCCTCGTCGCGCTCGTCGCGCTCGTCGAAGCGCACCGCACTACCACGGCCCTGACGTCTGGGCTGCACCGCACCTGCTGCTGCGCCGGGCCCGCCAGCAGGCGGTCACGACGCTGGCCGGCCTCGGCGACGAGCGGGCCTTACCCGGGCCTGCTGACGGCGCTCGACACTGGCACCGACGACTGGCTCGCCGTGCGGGCCGCCAGCTACCTGCCGCAGGCCGCCGGGGAGTTGGTGCCGAGGCTGACCCGGCGCCTGCCGACGCCGAATTCTCCTGGCCCTGGGGATCCGCCACCGCGCTGATGGCCTCCCTCAACCGGCTCGCCGACCCGGCAGGCGTACCCACGCTCACCACGGCCCTGACCACCGCCGTCGAGCAGCAGCAGTGGCGCACCGCCGCCGTGGCCCTCCACACACTGGCCTCCATCGGCAGCGTCGCCGCACCTGCGCTGGAGACGGTCCGGCCGCTCGCCGGCGCAGAGGACCCGGACCTGCGCCTCGCAGCTGCGAAGGCCCTGTGGGACATCGAGGGCGATCCCGCCGATGCCGTGCCGCGGCTGACCACCCTGCTCGGCACCGATAGGCCAGCCCGCAGGCCTGGACCGATCTGGAAGCGGAGATCGGCACCGGCCTCCCCGAGGACTACAAGGAGGTCCTCGACGCCTACCTGCCGATGCAGATCAAGGGGCACCGGTACCTCTCGTACCCGGCCACCGAGCGCTGGAACCCCAGGAAGGAGATCCGCGAGACCTCCCGAGTCTGGGCCGACCCTTGACTGGGACCGGGAGCACTGGCTGGAACCGGAAAAGAACATCCGCGCCGCCCTCTGCCTGCAGGAGGTCAGGCTCGGGACGAAGGATGGCCTGATCCCCGTCACCGGCACCGACCGCGGCGAATACGTCATCCTGGCGCCACTGCCCGATGGCACAGGGCAGCGGATCTGTGCGGTGGAGCACGACGGATCCTGGTACGAGTACCGGATGGGCTTCGCCGAATGGCTCTACCGCTACCTGGCCGGCGAAGATATGGTCGGCCCGAACAGCTCCGCCTTCTGCCCCGGCTCGGTGTTGCTCGAACTGCTCCCGATCTCACCCGATAGCCGCCCCACGCCGATGTACGGTCCGAAGCGCGGCATGTGACCAACGCCGTGGCCATAAAGGGTGCCCCTCGCTCGCCCTGGTTCAGCGCAACGACGCTTGCGACGACCGCCGGCGAACACCCCGGCACGGTCATGGCAGCATCTGTTCCGGGAGCCCGAATTTCGTCCTGGCATGTGGTCACCCCGGCAGATCGACCCGTGTCCGGACCCGCACGACCCGGTCATCGATCGTCAGCACGTCGCCGCGGAGCCGAAACCGGGCGGCCGCAGATCCACCCTGGCTGCCGCGAGGAGACAACGCTGGAGCGGCCGGCGCGGGGTCTTGATCGTCGGACCGTCAGCGGCAGATCCAGAAGCCGTCCCGGACCGCATGGGCCGAGCATCCTGGAGGGGCAGCGACCCCGCGACGGGTTGTTGCTGGTGGCGTCACGTACGCGGATCTTGACCTGTCCCACTTACAACCGGACGGGCGTCGGCGGCGTGACGGGCGGGGTTCACGACCGGTAGGCCGGCCGGGCCTGACCAGTTCGTCCTGGGGGCGCTCTGCCGCATCGCTCCAGGGGACGCCACCGCCGCGGATGTGGGGAGCGCGGCCGGTAGTGGGGGGAACTGCGTGATGTCGTGGCGGTTCCCACCGTTCGGCGTGACGGCGGGAGCCGGCGGTGAACCGGCCGGGGGTGGTGCGCCGTATCCCTCGGCGAGGACCTCCCCGTGGGCGGTAGCGGACCCGGGGCGGGTGCCGGTTGCCGTCCGTGGTGTGCGCCTCGCGTCGGATTCCTCGCGGCCGTCCCCCGGTTCCGTCCCAGTTCAGGAGAGCCCCCGTCATGCCCAAGCACCGGCTCAGCCGTCGTCGTCGGATCGCCGCAGCCGCCACCGCGATCGCGGCCGGTGGCGTCCTGATCGTCGCGCAGAACGGCGCCCCGGCCGCCACCGTCGATCCGATCGGCCTCAACGCCGCCTACGCGTACCTGGGTTGGGGTGACGCCCAGGACCCGGTCGACGTGATGAAGGCGACCGGGCTCAAGCAGTTCACCCTCGCCTTCCTGCTCGCCGGCGAGGGCTGCGATCCGAAGTGGGACGGGCAGCGCCCGCTGAACGGCGGCCAGGACGAGGCGAAGATCAGGGCGATCCGCGCGGCGGGCGGCGACGTCGTGGCCTCCTTCGGCGGCTGGGACGGCACCAAGCTCGGCGAGAAGTGCGCGGACTCCGCCCAACTCGCCGCCGCCTACCAGAAGGTGATCGACGCCTACCAGCTCAAGGCGATCGACATCGACATCGAGGACACCGAGCTGAGCCACGCCGACGCCCGCCAGCGGGTGGTGGACGCGCTCGGCGCGGTCAAGGCGAAGAACCCCGGCCTGCGGGTCTTCGTCACCTTCAGTGCCGAGCTGAACGGCCCCGACGCCTCCGGCGCCGACCTGATCGCGCGGGCCGCCAAGGCCGGTGTGCAGGTGGACGGTTGGGTGGTGATGCCGTTCGACTTCGACAACCACCCGGGCACGATGGTCGACGCGACCGTCTCCGCTGTCACCGGGCTCCAGCAGACCCTCGTCCGCGCGTACGGCTACGACCAGGACACCGCGTGGCGGCACTCCGGCCTGTCGTCCATCAACGGGCACTCCGACAGCCCGGACGAGGTCGTCAGCCCGGCGGACTTCCGTGCCATGCGGGACTTCGCCGCCTCCCACCACCTCGCCCGCTTCACCTACTGGGCCGTCAACCGGGACCGGCCCTGCGCCGGCGCGTTCACCAAGGACGCCGCCTCGGTCTGCGGCGGGATCCAGCAGGAGCCGTACGAGTTCACGAAGATCGTGGCCGGCTACCACGCCGATTCGGCGCCGTCCGAGCCGACCGGCGGCGGCTCGCACTGCCCCGGCTCGAAGCCCTCGACCGGGCTCACCGCCTCCGCCGAGCTGGCGGACGATGGTGAGTCGCCGGTGCCCGGTGTGAGCCCGATGCCGGGGACCCGCCTGACGGCTCGCCGCGCAGAGACGGCCAAACCGACGGAGGGCGGCGGCGAGGCGGGAACGAAGGAGGCCCGGCGCGCCGCGGCGACCGCCTCCACCGAGCCGACGGACGACGGCGACCCGTCCGGCAGCCCGACGGCGGACCGGCCGAAGCACGGGACGTCCAGGCCCACCAGCCCGGCCGCGTCCCCCTCGAAGCAGCACGTTTCGCCGACGGCAGCGCCCACCGCGGACTGCACCCCGGAGGCGGGCCCGGTGACCGGTCCGACGGCCGGCCCGACTGCTCAGCCGACGATGACGGCCACGCCGAGCGCCCCGTCAACCGCCCCCGCAACGGGCTCCACCCTGCCGTCCGAAGATCCGACGCGCGGTCAGTCGACGCCCACCGGTACCACCACCGCCGCCACCACCACGCCCGTCGTCGCCGCCCCGGCGGCCACAGCCGAGGGAGACACCCGCAACGGCCAGCCCCTGGCGTCCACCGGCGGAGGTGACGCGACGAGCATGCTCGTCGAGGGCGCGGGAGCCCTGCTGGTGCTCGGCGGAGGCTTCGGCATGGTCGGTACGCGCCGCCGCAGGGAGGCCGAGCAGGCCCGGTAGAAGCCCGCGGCCCCGAGCGGTCGGCCGCACCGGCACACCCGGACGGCCGGCAGCATCCGTGCACGCCCGCGGCTCACCCACCCCGTCAGCAGGGATCGGCCGGCCAGCCGAGGGCGCGGAAGACGGCGACGGGGTCGAGGTAGTCGCGCCAGTGCGTCACCTGGCGGTCCTTGACGGTGATCACCGAGACGAAGTGGTTGTCGTACGGGCGCCCGGAGCGCACGGCGCGCCCGTGCACGGCGTACTCCAGGACGACCACGGAGCCGTCCGGGTCCCGGTGGACGGCCAGTTCGTCCGCGCCGGTCAGGACCATCGCGTCGCCGTAGCCGCGGTACAGGTCGGCGACCGCCCGGCGGCCCTGGACGCGGCGCGGGTAGCCCGGGACGGAGACCACGTACTCGACGACGACGTCCTCGGCCAGGAGGTCGAAGAAGTGATCGCCGTCGACCAGGCCCGCGAGGCCTTCCCGGACGATCCGGAAGAACGGGTCCAGTGCCGCGAAGTCCTCAAGGTCGTCGATGGACATGGTCACGCACCCGCCCGTGCGGCCCAGGCGTGGGCGTTGCGCCGCGCGAACTCCCGGAAGGAGGTCGGCTTCCGGCCGGTGACCTGCTCGATGTCCTCGTTGGGCGTGGACCCGTTGCCGGCGATGATGCTGCCGGTCAGCCAGCGGAGCATCACGGCGTAGTCGGCGGGGACGACTCCGGCGGCGACGGCGCCGCCGATCCAGGCCTCGGGGTCGAGGTCGTGGTGTGTGACGGGCTGTCCGGTCACGGCGGTGATGATGTCGGCGACTTCGCCGATCGTGAGGGCCTGCGGTCCGGTGGGCGCGTACCGGGCGCCGGCATGGACGTCGGGGGCGAGCAGCGTCTCGGCCGCGACATCGGCGATGTCGGCCGCGTCGACGAAGGCCTCGGCGCCGCTGCCGGTGGGGACCGTGATCGCCCCGTCGGCGACGGGTAGATGGGTGTCGGTGAAGTTCTGCATCACCCAGGCGGGGCGCAGGATGGCGTGGGTGATGCCGGTGCGGGCGGCGAGGTCGGTTTCGACGGCCTTGATGTCGATCTGCGGTGGGGCGTCGTCGGCGCCGTAGGTGCTCAGGTAGGTGACGTGGCGCACGCCGGCGGCTTCGGCGAGGTTGAGGAAGGCCGCGACCTGGTAGGCGTACGTCGCCCGCATGACGGGCGTGACGAGGTAGAGGCTGTCGACGCCGCGTAGGGCGTCGGCGTGGGTGGCCGGGCGGTCCCAGTCGAACGGCACGTCGGCGTCGTGGCGGGCGGCGGTGCGGGCGTCCCGCCCCCGCTCGGCGAGCCGCTTCGCGAGGAGCGAGCCGGTGCGGCCGGTTCCGCCGAGAACGAGCGTGGTCTGCGGTGATCCAGTCATGGATCCATCGTGAGAGCGAGCCGGTGAGCGGATCAATGTGTGAATCGCTCGTTCTTTTACGTCAAACGCTCCGATCGTTGCCCTCGGCGATCGCTCTGCCGATACTGATCGGGTGGACCTACTGCGTGATCACCTGGCGCGGGCACGCGCCGGCGGGGCGGTCTTCGCCCGGACGGTCGCCGAGCCCCCGTGGGGGCTGCGGCTGGCCGGCACGATCCAGCTGTCCGTGCACACCGTCGTCCGCGGTCGGGGATGGCTGTGGTTCGACGCCCACGACCCGGGGCGCGCGGTGGAACTCGTGCCCGGCGAGGTGACGCTCGTACGCGGCGGCACGGACCACTACATCGGCCACGAGCCCGGCACCGACTGCCTCGAACCGGACGAGTTCCGGGCCCGGCACGCCCACGACGGGGAGGCGGACACGCCCGGGTCGACCGTGTTCCTCTGCGGCGCCTACCGGTTCTCCGGCGACATCGGCAACGGGCTGCTGGAGGCACTTCCCCAGGTCCTGACGCTGCAAGCGGCCGTCGGCGATCCGCTGCGGGACGTGATCGCCCTGCTCTCCCACGAACTGGCCGGCTCCGAACCGGGGCAGGCCACCGTGCTCGACCGGCTCCTCGACGTCCTCCTGGTGCTCGCCATCCGCAGCGACTTCCGCCGTAGCCCGACCGCGCCCCGCTGGTACCGGGCCTCCGCCGACCCCCGCCTGGGCGCCGCCCTCCAGGCCATGCACGAGGACGCCGCCCACCCCTGGTCCGTCCCCGAACTCGCCGCGATCAGCGGCCTGTCCCGGGCCGCCTTCGCCCGCACCTTCCACGACGCGCTGGGCCAGACCCCCATGCAGTACCTGACCGACTGGCGCATGGCCCTGGCACGCGACCACCTGCGCACGGGCGAACTCGGCCTGGCGAGCATCGCCCGCAGCGTCGGCTACGGCTCGCCCTACGCCTTCGCAGCCGCCTTCCGCCGCCACCACGGCGAACCACCCGGCGCCTGGCGACAACGGGAGACGACGCGCGACAGGGAACTCCAGCCGAGCGGCGCCCACATCCACTGAGCCGGTCGTTCGACGTGCTCGGCGCCCCCTGCTCCGGGGGCTCGATTACCCAGGTTGGAGCCTGCGAAGGTCGAACTGCATGCAGGCCACCCGCTGGGCCCCGCGACTCGGGCTCAACCATCGAGGAGTCGGCTCCGCCACGAGCCCTCCACGCCCCAGGGGCTGTCGGACATCAAGAGCTCGGGGCGCAGCACGGTCCGGCGATCGAATTCGGCGTCAAGACGTGCGACCAGTCGACCGAGATCGACTCTGGCGCCCACGGGAAGCCACACCAGCACCGCTTGCAGGAGGTCGCGCGCGAGTATCGGGTTGCACTCGTCGCAGCCCGTCTCGGGCTCTGGCAGGACACGTCCGGACTGGCTCAGATACCGCCGGCATTCAGCGAGAGCACCGGCCACGGCGCCGGTCCACAGCCGCTCGTGCTCCAACCGTCGGATGGCGGCACGGGTCAGCCCGGACACGCCGCGGATACGGCGAACCGGCGCATCTCGTTCTGGCTGCCACTGCGAAGCGCGCAGCCCCTTCGGCCGCCTACGCGGCATTGCTCCTTCGGATCAGCACGGCGACATCCTTGCATGCGCGGTCCGCGACGCCCAGGGCAGGGCCTGAGGTGCTCTCGCTTCTCCGACAGCAGATCACCGGCGTCCAGCAGCTCCAGCTTTCACCTGTCACCCACAACCGAGCCTCCGCCGCGTCACCAACTGGCGGTCCGCCACACACCCCCGGGTGGAGAATCCCGGTTGCCGGCGCCGGTCACGCAGTGGTCTGATGCCGCGGTGGCAGGTACGAGCATCACCCTGTGTCTCCCGGCGGAGGCGGCCGAGCGGGTCGAGGAGGCAGTCGCCGAGGCGATGGAGCCCTTCTACCTCGATGCCCCGGGCCGGGAGGAGAACCGCATCTGGGACTCCTGGCGGATCGTCGGCCGCGCGTTCAACGTGCTGCCCGGCCATGAGACGGATCCTCGGCTGGTAGCTCCTCACCCCAGCCGCTGGGGAGGTTACGTCGAGTCGCCGGTCAACGATGCGGGCTGGTGCGCCGGCGGGCCGCGCGAGTTGCTGGACTTCGGGGCCTCCACCGAGGAGGCCCGGCAACTGGCGGACGCGGTCTGGCTGCACTGGCACCGGTCGGCGGCCGAGTTGCCCGCCGCCCAGCCCTATGACGTCTACTACGGCCGCCATGTGACCGAGGGCTGCGCCTACTCCCGCGAACGGGCCGCGGCGGACTACTGGTCCCAGCCCCTGCTGCGAGCCTTCGAAGAACACCGGGCCGGGCTCTCCACCGCGCGGTACTCCTCGAACTTCCTCTTCCTCCCCGACCCGGTCGTCCAGGTCGGACAGAAACCCCGGGAGCGGTTCGTCGAAGGGCGGGCGGCCGGGGCCCTGCCCCGACGCAACGTGCTCTCGCTGGGCGGCTGGTGGTACGAGGACGGCGGACCGGTCGCGCACGGTGCCTGCCGCCACCGGGATGACTGTCCGCACCGGCCCGAGCTGCCGGACGGTCAGCAGCACATCGACCGCTACCTCGTCGACCTCCCGGGCGACACCCTCCTGGTCGGCCTGCACTGCCACGTGTGAGTCATCGCGTGGGATCGCCGCGAGTGCACGGGCCCTGCTGCGGCAAGGATGCTGTCGACATCGCCGCGTCCCGCCCCGGCTTGCGGGCGGTCTCGGCCGGCAGGAAGGTGCCCTACTGCGAAACCATCACCCCTGGCAGGTCACCCGGAGCGCGGCCCCTGCGAGGTGGGCGTGGGTGGGCTGGCCGGAGCCGGTCCAGTCCTGGCCGCGGTTGTGGAGGCGGATGACCAGCGGGCCGCCCTGGGGACGGAAGGTGCCCGCGTCCACCCAACTGCCGTGCCGGCTGACCTGGTCGACGGTGAACGAGCCGAGGTCGGCACCGGACGCGCCGGCCACCGTGTAGTACGCGGGGGCACCGCCGACCTGCTGGACCGACGTCGAGTCCGGCACGTACACGGAGACGGCGCAGCCGGCCGCGCTCGCGCCGACGTCGAAGGTCCACAGCGCGTACGTGCTGTTGTCGTCCTTCGCGCGGTCGCCGGACATCGGCACCGCGTCGTACTGGCCGTTGCAGGAATCACCGGTGTAGCCGCCACTGTTGACGGTCACCCAGCCGTCCGTGCCCTGGTGGAACGCACCGACCTCCTGGTAGCGCG
This sequence comes from Kitasatospora sp. NPDC059722, assembly GCF_042733235.1. NCBI lineage: Bacteria > Bacillati > Actinomycetota > Actinomycetes > Kitasatosporales > Streptomycetaceae > Kitasatospora > Kitasatospora sp. NPDC059722. The sequence continues at coordinate 12,444 of NZ_JBHWGD010000007.1, read as the reverse complement.
CGCCCGGGCCGGAGCAGCCGGGCCCGGCGACGGCCCGGAAGCCGGCGGGCTGCGGCGCGGGTGGCACAGGCGACGCGGGTGGTGCGGGCGGTGCCGCCGAGGTGGGCGCCGCCGGGGCGGGCGTGGCTGCGGCGGCCGACGGCGTGGCGGCGGCGCTGGACCGGGCGGGCACGGCCGTCGGCGACGGCAGGTGCGTGTCGGTGGCGGACGGCGTGGCCGACGGGCTCTCCACCGTTGTGGCGGACGGGCTGGGTGACGGCGCCGGGTCCGGCGAGGCGGCCGGATCCGTGGGGGAGGACGTCGGCGGGTGCGCCCGGCCGTGTGTGCCGAAGGGCGAACTGCCGGTCGGCGCGGCGGCCGCGGCCGGGTCCCCGGCGGTGGCGCCGGGCTTGAGGAAGGGGGCGGCGATCAGGAGGACGACGCCGGTGGCCATCGATGCCGCCATCGCCACCCGGCGCGGATCCCAGCGCGAACGGTCGCCGAGGCGGCGCAGGTTCAGCGGCAGGCACGCGGCGACGACGTCGACGGCGGTGCGAAGCCGCTCGGCGGCCGTGGGCCGGGGCGGGACCGGTTCCTCGGCGATCCAGGGGAGTTGCACGCCGGGGGGCTTCGGGCGGCCGGTCCCGTTCCCGCTCACCGGAGGCCCCCGTCGACGTCCGCAGCGGCCTCCAGGACCTGCCGGACCCCGGTGCGGGCCGGCCCCGATGGAACCCGGGCCGGGTCGTCGGCCGCGGCGGGTCCTGCCACCCCGACCGGCGTCGGCGGCGAGGGCACGGGCGGGGGCGGCGGGACGCACACCGCGAGGAGTCCCGTCACGACGAGCCCGAGAGCCGCCGCGCAGCAGACCAGGGCCGGTTGCCTCGGTGTCGCCGTAGTGGTCACGTTTCTCTCCCCGGATGACGGTGTCCGCCAGGTTGCACGGCCCGCCGGGCCCGATCGGTTCACCGCCGTCGACCCCGGGTGATACCTGGAAGCGGCCGGGAGGATGTTCGGTGCCCTGGCAGGGCCTCACTCGCCAGGGGTGACCGGCTCGGGGTCGGCGTCGAGCGCGTCGAGCACTGCGTCGCCGTTCGCCCTCGCCCACTCGGTCAGCACGTGGATCGGGTCGATCAGCGTCGCCCCGAGCGGGGTGAGCTCGTATTCGACGCGGGGTGGCACCTCGGCGTAGGCGTGGCGGCGGACGAGTCCGTGCGCCTCGAGCCGGCGGAGCGTCTGGGTGAGCACCTTGCGGGAGATGCCGCCGATCAGCTTGATGAGCTGGCCGTGGCGGACCGGGCCCTTGCTGAGGCCGTAGAGCACGACCACGGTCCACTTGTCGGCGATGAGCTCGACCGCCAGACGCGCCGGACAGTCGGAGAGAAAGGGATCGCCGGGACCGAAACCGCTCATGGCGCCAAAGGTACCTGCCGGTTCCTATCGGAAACCTAGCCTGGATTCCCTCCCCCCTACAAAGCCAGGAGAGTCATGCGAGCAATCACCCAGCAGACGCTCGGCGGTCCTGAGGTGCTCACCATCGTGGACGTGCCCGAGCCCCGCCCCCTCCCGACCGAGGTTCTCGTCCGCGTCAAGGCGATCGGGCTGAACCCGCTGGAGGCGCGCCTGCGCGCCGGCGAGTTCCCGCTGCTCGGCCGGCCGCCGTTCGTCCTCGGCTGGGACATCAGCGGCGTGGTCGAGGAGGCGCCGCAGACGTGGCGGTTCAGGCCCGGCGACGAGGTGTTCGGGATGCCGTTGTTCCCACGGGCGGCGAGCGCGTACGCCGAGGTGGTGTCGGCGCCGGCGTTGCACCTGGCACGCAAGCCGGCGTCGCTCTCGCACGTCGAGGCGGCGGCGCTGCCGGTCGTCGGGCTGACGGCGTGGCAGGGCCTCGTCGACCTGGGCGGCGTGACGGAGGGGGACCGCGTCCTGGTGCACGGCGGCGGTGGCGGGGTCGGCCACGTCGCGGTCCAGATCGCGAAAGCGCTCGGCGCGCACGTGATCGCGACCGCCGGCGGGAGCAAGCGGAAGTTCGTCGAGGGGTTGGGCGCCGACGAGGTGATCGACTACACGGCGGTCGACTTCACTCGGGCGGTCCGCGACATCGACGTCGTGTTCGACACGATCGGCGGCGACACCGTCGAGCGGTCGCTCGCAGTGCTCCGCCCGGGCGGTCACCTGGTGACGGCGGTCGCCGAGGCCGATGCGGAGCTCGCCGCCAGGTACGAGGCGGCCGGCCTGCGCTTCAGCGGCATCGCGGTCGACCCCGATCCGGTCGGCCTGCGAGGTCTCGTCGAACTCGTCGAACAGGGCAGGCTCCGGGTGCACGTGCAGGAGACGTTCCCGTTCGAGCGCGTCGTCGACGCGCACCGGCTGCTGGACGCAGGTCACCTCCAGGGCAAGCTCGTGCTCACCGTCTGATCCCGTCGTGGGGCCTCGCGTGAGCGAGGCTCCCCTGATGAGTGGCTGGCGACCCCCGCGTGTCCCAGGTGAGCTTGGACAGATTGGCGCCAGGGCCCAGCCGGAAGGCCCACAGCCCCGCCCGGCCACCTCCCCGGGAGCCCGAGGGGCAGACCCTACGACGGCCCGCACTGCGCCAGCTGCGCCCGCACCCGCTCCACCTGCTTGGTCATCCGCCCCTGCTCGGTGGCGAGTTCGAGCGCCCGCTCCCAGTGCAGGCGGGCCTCGGCCGTGCGTCCGCGGTCGTACAGCACCTGGCCCATGACATCGGCGAAGTCGAACTCCGCGTGGGCGTGGTTGCCCTGGGCCCGGCCGAGTTCCAGCGCCCGGTGGATCTGTGCCACCGCCTCGTCGGGGCGGCCGAGTTCGCGAAGCACCTGGGCGTGGGTCTTGGTCGAGATCACCAGGTACGGGTCCGCCTCCCGGCCCGCGAGCAGGGCCAGCGACTCCTCGATCGGGGCGAGGGCGTCGGCCGCCCGCCCGGCCAGCCGGAGGGCGTCGGCGAGGTTGTTGAGGGCCTGGGACAGCGACCGGTCGTCACCCGCGGCCCGGGCCTCGGCGACCGTCTCCGCGAATCCGTCCAGGACGTCCCCGGGCCCGCCGTGGTCGCTCATGAAGCTGGTCCGCATGCTGAGGTAGCGGTGCCGGAGCACCGGGCGGCTCTCCGGGTCCGCGACGGCCACCGCCCGCGCGGACTGCTCCAGGGCCTCCCGGCGCCGGCCCAGCCAGCCCAGCGACATGCTGTGGTTGGAGTACAGGTGCGGCCAGGCCCCGGCGGTGCCGGCGGCCTCGGCGGCGGTGAGCGCGAGCCGGGCGGCCTCCTCCCAGGCGCGGAACAGGCCCGCGTCGAGGTAGAGGTAGCCGGCGTTCTCGACCATCCGGCAGGCGTGTTCGTGCCGGCCCCACTGGCACGCGAGCGCGATCAGGCCCCGGACGGCCGGCTCCTCGGCCCGGAACCACGCCAGCGCGTCCGCGGAAGTGGCGAACTCCGGTGTTCCGCCCGATGGTTGCTCGTCCGGTCGGTGGTGCCGGGCGTCCGGCCGGGCCAGGACCAGGCCGGCCGCCGTCGCGGCGAGGTAGTGGTCGAACAGCCGCGCCAGCGCAGCGTCGCGGGTCGCGGGCGGCAACTCCTCGGCCGCCTGCCGTGCGTACAGCCGCACGAGGTCGTGACGCTCGAACCGGCCCGGCACCACCTCCACCACCAGGTGCGCCAGGTGCAGCAGCTCCAGCGCTCCGGCCGCCGCCCGCGGGCCGGTGCCGGCCAGCGCGGCCGCCGCCGTGGTGTCGACCTGCTGCCCCGGGTGCACCCCGAGCAGCCGGAACAGCTCCGCCGCCGGCGCGGGCAGCGTCCGGACCGTCAGCTCCAGCGCCGCCGCGACGCTCAACGCGCCCTGGGTGGCGAGCGCGGCCAGCCGGGAGCGCTCGTCCGCGAGCTCCCCGGCCAGCGTCCCGACCCGCCAGTGCGGCCGGGTCGCCAGCCGCGAACCCGCGATCCGCAGCGCCAACGGCAGGCCCTCGCACAGCTCGACCACCCGCTGCGCCGCCTCGCGCTCCGCCGCCAGCCGGGGCAGGCCCGCGACCCCGGCGAGGACGCCGAACCCGTCGTCGGCGTCCAGCGACGCGAGCGGAAGGGCGTGGGCGCCCTCGCCCACGACGAGTTCGGTGAGCCGGTGCCGGCTCGTCACCACGACGGCGCAGCCGGGCTCGCCCGGGAGCAGCGGGCGCACCTGTTCGGCGTCCCGGGCGTTCTCCAGGAGGATCAGCACCCGGCGGCCGGCCAGCAGACGTCGGTACGCGGCGCCGGCCTCCTCCTCGGTGGCGGGGATCGCGCCCTCGTCGGCGCCGAGAGCGCGCAGCAGTTCCGCCAGGGCCTCCTCGGGGCGCAGTGGCTCGGTCTCGTCGAAGCCGCGCAGGTTGACGGCGACACGCCCGTCGGGGAAGGCGGCGGTGTGCCGGTGGGCCCAGCGCAGGACGAGTGCCGTCTTGCCGACCCCGGCTGGGCCGGTGACGAGCATCGGCGGGTGGGGTCCGCCGTCGCCCCCGAAGTGCTCGCTCAGCCGGGCGAGTTCGGCCTCGCGGCCGACGAACCGGCCGGGCTCGCGCGGCAAGCGGACAATGGTGGGGGCGCACACCTCGGAAGGGAGGGACCGCACCTGCGCCAGTGCCTCGCGCAGCGCCGGGCCGGGGTCGATGCCAGCCTCCTCGGCGAGTCGGCGCCGGGCCTCCCCGTACACGGCGACGGCCTCGGCGGACCGTCCCTCCTGGTGGAGGCAGAGCACGGCGAGGCGGATGAGCGACTCGCGCAGCGGGTGCCCGGTCAGGGCGGCGGTCAGCTCGGCCGTCACCGACCGTCCCCGGCCGGCCCGCAGCGACCGCTCGGCGAGCTCCTCCAGTGCCTCGACCCGCAGTGTCTCCAACCGTCCGACGGCGAGCCCACGGACCGCCTCCGAGCCGCAGCCGGCCAGCGCGGGCCCGCGCCAGAGCGCGAGCGCCTCGCGCAGCAGCGGCACGGCCACCGCGTCCCCGGCGGCGTCAGGGGCGTGCGCGCGGGCCTCGTCGAGGAGTCGGGCGAGCCGGTGGGCGTCGATCAGGTCCGGGTCGGTGTGCAGGACGTAGCCGGGAGCGCGGGTGTCGAGCCGGAGGCCGTCGGGGAGGAGCGTGCGCAGCCGGGCGACGTGCCCCTGGAGGGCGGCTCGCGCGGTGGACGGCGGGTCGTGGTCCCACGCGAGGTCGAGCAGCCGCTCGACCGGAACGACCCGGTTCGCCTCCAGGGCGAGCGCCGTCAGTACGGCCCGCCGCCGGCCCCCGCCGACATGGACGGGCTCGCCCTCGGCGGTCCGCAGTTCCACGGGCCCCAGCAGGAGAATCCGCACGCCACACCTGTGCTCTCAGTCCGTTCACGGCCCTCGGCCTGCACCTTACTCATCGCTCCGGAACGGAACGAAGCAGGGAGCCGTGGCAGCCGTTCCCAGGGAATGCGGACGCCACGAGTGGCGCGGCGCTCCGTCAGGACCGGGACGAACGCCCGGGCTGTGGCGTCGCGCAGTTCGGCGTAGGCACTTGCGAGAGGGCGTCCACGGTGGCCGGGGCGGCCCAGGGGGGAGAGATCTTGAGCCTGGCCGCCACCCGTCGCACCGCCTCCTTGTCCTCGGGCGAGGACCAGGTCACGGCCGCCCCGTCCGCTCGGGCGGGCCGAGTGCGTCGTCGGAGGGCCAGGGTCGGCCGTGGGGTTCGGGGGCCGTGTCACCGGCGTCGTGGCGTGGGCGCTTCGGTGCGCGCAGCGGTGTCGGGGAGGTGAGGGTCACGACGGCGAACTCGCCCGTGGCCCCTGACGCTTCGTGGCAGTCCAGTTCGAGCAGGCCCGCGTCGGCCAGGTCCTGGAGGGCCGTGCGCAGGAGGCCGGGTTCGACGCGCAGGGCCACGGCCGCGGCCGTCACCGGGAACGTCGCCGTCCGGGCGAGGTGCTGCCGCGGATCGGCGATGAGGTCGACCAGCAGCCCGGCCACGATTCGCCCGTTCGGGAGCTCCCTGGCCCGCCGTGCCCAGTCGGCCGCCCAGTCCTCAACCGCCACCGTCTGCACCGGCTCACGTCCCTTCGGATCCGTCCGACACCCGGCCCCCGGTATCCGGCATTCTCCGGCCGCCCGGAGCGGATCGCCCGCCGGTACCGGGCCGCGTGCGCGTCTCGCCCGATTTTTGACCGAGAAGAAGGACTTGAGTGGCCCGTACATGACGCTAACGGCTGTGCCGCTTGCCGGGCGGGTGCCTCAGCCGTCGCCCCTGACCGCGGTGAGGCACTGGTCGTAGAGGTCGGTCAGGTCGAGCCGGCCTTCGTGTTCGGCCCAGAGCTCGCTCGCCGTGTCGACGCAGGCGAAGACCGTCGCGACGATCGCCTTGGCGCGCGGGTCGGGCCCCTGGCCGGGGGCGGTGCCCAGGCGCGCCTGGACGATCGGGACGAGCTGGGCCTGCCAGTTCAGCCGCTTCTCGATGTAACGGGCGCGCAGGGACGGGGTGTTGAAGATCAGACGGGACAGTTCGAGCACTCGCTCGGGGGTGTGGTTGGCGGTGAGGACGGTCTCGAACCCGGCTCGCAGGGCGTCCCAGGCGGACACGGTGGCGGGCTGTTGCTCGACGGTCCGCTTCAGGAGCTCGCCGAGCGCGTCCTGGTCGCCGCAGACCAGGTCCTCCTTGGTGCCGAAGTAGCGGAACAGGGAGCGCTGCGAGACGCCCGCCTCGCGGGCGATCTGCGCGATCGTCGTCTGCTCGTAGCCCTGTTCGGCGAACAGCCGGACCGCCGTGTCGAGGATCTCCTGGACGGCGGCCTGCCGCGATCGGTCCCACAAGGTCGTCATGGGAACCCAGACTACCCCGCCTCTGGACAGTAGCTGCCTTTCTGGCATTAACTGCCAGCCAGGCAGTTACTGCACGCAAGGGAGTTGTCATGACAGCCGTCGACTACCACGGCCAGACCACGCTGATCACCGGCGCCAGCGCCGGTCTCGGTGCCGAATTCGCCCGCCAGCTCGCCGCCCGCGGCTCCGACCTGGTGCTGGTCGCCCGCCGCAGGGACCGCCTGGAGGCCCTGGCCGGCGAACTGCGCGACCGCCACCGCGTCCGGGTCCACGTCCTGGCGGTGGACCTGGCCGAGGCAGACCCCGGGCAGAGGCTGGTACGGCAGGTGGACCGGCTCGGCCTGCACGTCACCAGCGTGATCAACAACGCCGGATTCGGCACCTTCGGCCTCTTCCACGAGGCCGACCCGGCCCGAATGCGGCAGGAAATCGCCGTCGACGTGACCGCGGTGGCCGACATCAGCCGCGCCTTCATCGAACGGTTGCGGACGGCGGGCCGAGGGGTCCTGGTCAATGTGGCGAGCATGGCCGCCTACCAGCCCAACCCGCGGATGGCGCTCTACGGCGCGACCAAGGCGTTCGTGCTGAGCCTCACGGAGGCGCTCTGGGAGGAGTCGCGCGGCACCGGGCTGCGGGTGCTGGCGCTGTCCCCGGGCGCGACCCGCACCGAGTTCTTCGAGGTCGTCGGCACGGACCGGGCCGCCGGCGGCACGAGGCTCGCCGCACCCGCCGACGTGGTCCGCGCCGCCCTCGCCGCCCTGGACCGGCGGAACCCGCCGCCGAGCGTCATCGCCGGGCGCATGAACCGCGTCATGGCCTCCCTCGCCCGGCTGGCTCCCCGCCGGCAGGTCATCAGGGCCGTCGGCCGCATGACGGCCGCAGGGGCGTAGCGCGGAGGCGCGGCGAGGCGCGGGGAGTCCGTCGTCGAGGGGCGACCTGACAGCGGACCGGGTCGCGGGCCCATCGTCGGGCCCGTCCCCATGGGTGGGACCCCGGAGGACATCCGGCTGAAGCCGCGCGACCGTCGGACCGGCCAGGGGCTCCGGCCTGGTCCGCGGTCGGGGTCGGCGGGATTTGCTGAACCGGCAACAACGCTGGCTGCGGTCGCGGCACGGACGACAGGATCGGTTCGGACTGCGGCGCCGGTTCGGTGCCCGCGGATCGACGACCTCGGAGGATTCATGCCGCGACAGGCACCGGAACTCACACACCGTCTGGTCTCCGCTCCGGCGGGCCGGATCCACCTGGTGGAACAGGGTGACGGGCCGCTGGTGCTGCTCGTGCACGGCTTCCCGGAGTCCTGGTACTCCTGGCGTCACCAACTGCCGGCCTTGGCCGCAGCCGGATACCGGGCGGTCGCGATCGACGTCCGAGGGTACGGTCGCTCGTCCAGGCCCGAGGCTTCGACCGCGTACCGGATGCTCGACCTGGTCGAGGACAACGCGGCGGTGGTGGAAGCCCTGGGCGAGCGGTCCGCGGTGATCGTCGGGCACGACTGGGGCGCCACCATCGCGGCGAACTCGGCCCTGGTGCGGCCGGACCTCTTCCGGGCGGTGGGGCTGCTCAGCGTGCCCTACGTCCCGCGCGGCGGCCCTCGGCCGAGTGAGGTCTTCGGGCGGCTGGGCGGGGACGAGGAGTTCTACGTCTCCTACTTCCAGCAGCCGGGCCGGGCCGAGGCCGAGATCGAGCCCGACGTGCGCGGCTGGCTCGCCGGGTTCTACGCGGCACTGTCCGCCGACACCATGCCCGCACCCCACGCGCCGGACCCGCACTTCGTCGCGAAAGGCGGGACGCTGCGCGACCGATTCCCGACGGGCCCGCTGCCTGCGTGGCTCGACGAGGCCGATCTCGACGTCTACGCAGGGGAGTTCGAGCGGACCGGCCTGACCGGCGCACTGAACCGCTACCGGAACATGGACCGGGACTGGGAGGACCTGGCCGCCTTCGACGGCGCCCCGATCACCCAGCCGTCCCTGTTCGTCGGCGGCGGCCTGGACGCCTCCACCACGTGGCTGGCCGATGCGATCGAGGCGTTCCCCGCCACCCTGCCCGGCCTGGTCGCCTCACACGTGCTCGACGGCTGCGGCCATTGGATCCAGCAGGAACGACCCGCCGAGATCAACCGAATCCTGACCGCCTGGCTCGCCGCCCTGCCTGACAGCGTCGCCCAGGGGATGATCCACTAGCGAGTGCCGAGAGGGGCCCGGCCCTGGTCGATATTCAATCTCGAAGACCGCGGCCGGGAGGCGGCAGCCGGGACTCTCTGGAATCCTGGCCGAGAAGCGTGGGCCGGGCACACAGCGAGGAGCCGCAATGTCCGGAGAGTTCGAGGCCGCCGTCGAGCGGTCCTGACCCTGCTGCCGTCCGGGACCGGTTTCCGGACCTGCCGATGCCCCAGCCGTTCGGCCTGACGACGAGGCGTCGGCCCACCGGCGCCTCGCCGCCGTGAACGGCGCGATCGCACCACAGGCCGCACTGCCGTTCCACCACCTGAGGAGTCCGTGATGGACCTGCGTCTCTCGGGCAAGGTCGCCGTCGTCACCGGTGCCAGCAAGGGAATCGGCCTCGCCGTGACGCAGGCACTCGCCGCCGAGGGCGTGAACGTGGTCGCGGTGGCGCGCGGCATCACCGGTCCGCTGACGGACCTCGCCCCGCGGGTGCATCCGGTGTCCGCCGATCTCACCACCGCGGACGGCCCCGCGTCCGTGGTCGAAGAAGCGGTCTCCCGGTTCGGTGGACTGGACATCCTCGTCAACAACGTCGGCGCCGTACACCCCCGCCTGGCCGGGTTCGCGTCCGTCACCGACGACGACTGGATCCAGGCGCTGACGGTCAACTTCCTCGCCGCCGTCCGCACCACCCGAGCCGCCCTGCCCCACCTGATCGACCGCGGCAACGCCTCGATCGTGACGGTGAGTTCGATCAATGCGTTCCTGCCCGATCCGATGGTCATCGACTACTGCGCGGCCAAGGCGGCGCTCACCAACTTCTGCAAGGCCCTCTCCAAGGAGGTCGGTCCGCGCGGGGTGCGCGTCAACACGGTCAGCCCCGGGCCGGTGTCCACGTCGCTGTGGCTCGGCGACGACGGCGTCGCGGCGACGGTCGCGAAAGCGTCCGGTGGAAGCCCGGAGGACATCGCCCGGAGTGCCGCCGCGCAATCCGCGACCGGCCGCTTCAGCCTCCCGCGGGAGGTCGCAGAGCTCGTCCTGCTGCTGGCCGGCGACCGGGCGGGCAACGTCACTGGGAGCGACTTCGTCATCGACGGCGGCCTCGTCCAGACGCTCTGAAACCCGGCCGGCCCGCGAGACCCGGCAGAGCCGCGGCGCCCCGGCCCGGAACGGACGCTCCGGCCCGGTACGGACGCTCCGGCCCGGAGACGGACCGCGTTGACTTGGGTCCAGGCAGTTCAGTGCTCGATTCCCGTCAGTGCGGCGGTCGCCCGCCACAGGGCCCTGGCCGTGGTTCCGTCCAGGCCGGCCCTGCCGGGCTTGCGCACGGTGGGGTGGCCCTTGATGCTGCCGAGGCCGTCCGGGCCGACGTAGGCGTTGCCGGGCACGTCCTGGGTCGCGGCGTACAGGGTGGGGAGGGCGCCGTGTTCGGGATCGTTGAGCAGGAACCCGAGGCGGTTGACGACGTTGGCCGAGGAGTGGGCGGCCAGGGTCGTCGTGGCGATGCCGGGGTGGGCGAGCACCGACTTCACCCGGCTGCCGGACGCGGTCAGTCGCCGCTGCAGTTCCAGCGAGAACAGCACGAGGGCGAGCTTGGAGTCCCGGTAGGCGTTCATCGGGTGGTACCGGCGCGAGCGCCAGTCGAAGTCGTCCACGTTGAGCCTGGACTGCCGGTGCAGTTGGCTGGTCACGCTGACGACGCGGTCGGTCAGGTGCGGCAGGAGCAGGTTGGTCAGGACGAACGGGCCGGTGTAGTTCGTCGCGGTCTGCACGTCGAGACCGTCGGCGGTCCGCGCCGCCGGGACGTCCATGACACCGGCGTTGTTGACGAGGATGTCCAGGTCGCCGGTCCACGCCTGGGCGAAGCTCCGCACCGATCCCAGGTCGGCGACGTCCAGGTGCCGGACCTCGAACTCGCCGGGCATCCCGGCAACCGCCCGGCGGCCCTTGTCCGGGCTGCGCACCCCCAGCACGACGTGCGCGCCGACGCGCCCGAACTCGCGGGCCGCGATCAACCCGATGCCGCTGCCTGCCCCGGTGACGAGCACGGTCCTTCCGGTCAGGTCCGGCAGGTCGGCAGCCGTCCACTTGCTCATGAGCCCTCTCCCGTCTCGGTCGTCGCGGTGCCGGTCACCGTGGGTCCGCTCGTGGCGGAACGCCGTCGGATCGTTCACCTCCTCCAGTGGACGGCAGCCGGCAGCACGGATGAAGGACCGGCTCAGCCACTGATCGGCAGTCAGTGGCTGAGCGGGCGCGCGGCTGCCAGGATGGGCGTACGGCAGCTCTCGACCGACGCCGGGGGAGCGCTCGACCCTGGGAGTGCCTGGTGGAGCAGACGGTGGACCGCACCTCGTTGGGTGCCTTCCTGCGGGTCCGGCGGGAGGCCTTGCAACCCGAGGACGTGGGACTGCGCCGCGGACCGCGCCGGCGCACCCGCGGGCTGCGCCGGGAAGAAGTGGCCGAACTGTGCGACATGTCCTGCGACTACTACGCCCGCCTGGAACGCGGCAGCGGGCCGCAGCCGTCCCAGCAGATGGCGGCGGCCATCGCCCGCGGCCTGCGTCTCACCCCCGAGGAACGCGATCACCTGTTCCTGCTGTGCGGACACGGCGCCCCGCAGCGGCAGCTGCGCGGCGAGCACGTCGGCCCAGGACTGATGCGCGTCCTGGACCGGCTGCAGGACACCCCGGCCCAGATCATGGGCCCCCTCGGCGAGACCCTGCTGCAGACGCCCCCCGCCGTGGCCCTGCTCGGGGAGCAGACCCACTACACCGGAGCCGCCCGAAGCGCCCCCTACCGCTGGTTCACCGATCCGACCGCCCGCGAGCGCTACCTCCCCGACGACCACGAGCTCAACAGCCGAGTGAACGTCGCACTCCTGCGGGCCGCGGCCACCCGGGAGGGACCCCGGTCGCCCGCCGCCCGCCTCGTGGCGAGCCTGGTGCGCGAGAGCGGGGAGTTCGCGGCGCTGTGGGACCGCCAGGAGGTCGGCCTGAGGTGGAGCGACGCCAAACGCTTCGTCCACCCGAGTGTCGGGCGCCTCGACCTGTACTGCCAGACCCTTCAGGACCCGGACCAGTCCCAGTCCCTGCTCGTCTTCACCGCGACACCCGGCAGCGACAGCCACGAGAAACTGGCGCTGCTCAACGTCCTCGGCACCGACAGCTTCCCGGCCGGCTGAACAAGGCCACCTTCACGCGCGGGCCCTCGGCAGCTTGCTCGACCGCTCGCCGGCTACGTGCTGGTCTACTACGCGGTCCGCGAGGTGAAGGAGATCTTCTCCAGCGAGCACTGAGCGGCACCGTGGCCATCGTTTGCCCAAGCACTGTGCGTCAAGATTAGGTAAAGGTGGTCGGCGCGCAGCTCCACAGGGTCTACGCTTTACGAGGTTTGAACAGGCACCTCGTTCGGTGAGGCGTCTTCACGGACACAGGCCACTGACCCGACGACGTCGAGAGACGCCCAGGTTCAGGACAGATCTTCCCGACCTA